>VBEY01000203.1 GCA_005889295.1 Chloroflexota bacterium
GCATCCGTTCCGCCTCACGGATCAGCCGCCAGACGCGTTCCGGCGTCGCGGGTAATTCGTGCGGGAAGATCCCCAGCAGTCGTCCGATGGCTGATGCGGTCGCGCTACCGACCGTGTTCCCGGCACCTTCGCCGGCGCCCTTGGCGCCGAACGGGCCGGATCCGTCGCCGCGTTCGGCCAGCAGGTGGACCATTTCGTCGGGTATGTCGCTAAAGCGCGGCACCCGGTAGTCGACGACGTTCGGATTCACGAGCTGCGCGCCCTCGTAGATCAGCTCCTCGTGCAGCGCCGCGCCGAGACCCATCATCGCGGCGCCCGCGTCCTGGCCATGGACAAGCGCGGGGTTGATCGCGAATCCGACGTCGCCCACGGTCGCGAGCCTGATCACGTGCACTTGGCCGGTTTCGCGGTCGACCGAGAGCTCGAGGCCGGTGCAGCCGATCTCGTAGAAGGGCGGCATCTTCGCGAAACCCTCCGCGCGCCGCACCGCTCCGTGCCCAAGGACCTCACCCCCTGCACCGAACCACTTCTCGATGACCTCGCCGTAGCTGAGGTCATGGCCGCGCGCGCGAATCCCGCCCGGCGTGTCCACGATCTCGCTGCTCGGCAGGTCGAACACCTGCACCGCGAGGTCGCGCACGCGCCGGCGCGCGTCGCGACACGCTTCCTGCACCGCGCGGCCGGTGATCGTCGTCGTCCGGCTTGCGCCCGTCGTCCGCTCGTACGTGACGACGCCGGTGTCGCCGTTCACCACACCCACGCTCTCGAGCGCAACGCCGAGCTCCTCCGCGACGATCTGCGCGAGCACGGTCCGTGAGCCCTGCCCGAGCTCGGTCGAGCCGGTGAAGAGCGTGACCGACGTATCGGAGTGGATGCGTACCGCCGCGGTCGACGTTGGATAGGCGCCTGCATCCGATGCTGACACGCCGAGTCCGATCGAGTGCCCGATCCTCGCTCCCGGCCACTGCAGGGCCGACGCGAGGCAGCGGAGGTCGTCCTTGAGGTCCGCGTCGAGCGGCCGCTTGCCGGGCATGAACTCCTCACCCGGCCCAACCAGGTTGCGCAGTCGCAGCTCGACTGGATCGATGCCGAGCTTCGCCGCCGCCTCGTCCATCTGCAGCTCGCCCGCGATGTTCCCTTGCGGTGCGCCGAAGCCGCGCAGCGAGCTCGACGGCACGGTGTTCGTGAAGACCGAGCGCGCGATCACGCGCAGCGCGGGTATGCGGTACGGGCCGAAGCAGCGGTTTGCGGTCTTGGAGTTCACGAGGGGCGTGTTGTCGGTGTACGCGCCATTGTTCATGACGATCTCGAAGTCGCGCGCGAGCAGCACGCCCTCCTTCGTGAACGCGGTGCGCGCGCGGATGTGCGCGGAGGCGGAGCGCGTCGTGAGCATCGCCTCCTCGACGCTGAGATCGAGCTTCACGGCGCGTCCGGTGAAGAACGCGGCCGCGGCCGTCATGCCCTCGACCTTGGTGTACGACTTCGTGCCGTATCCGCCGCCGACGTACGGTGCGCTCACGCGCACGCGCGCGAGCGGCAGGTGGAACATCCGCGCGAGGTCGCGCCGGACCATGTACACGTGCTGCGCGGTCGAGAAGACGACGAGATCGCCCTGGTCGAAGAACGCGAGCGCGTTGTACGGCTCCATGGCGTAGCCATAGAGCATCGGATAGCGATACTCGCCCTCGACGACGAGATGCGCGCCCGCGAACGCGTCGTCGACGTTCCCCCACCCGACGCGCGCGATCGCACAGACGTTGCCGACGAGACCTTTCTCGCCTTCGTCCATGCCCTCGTCGCCGACGCGCTCGCCGCGGCGCTCGTGGAGGACCGGCGCGTCCGGCTTGAGCGCCTCGTCCGCGTCGATCACGGCCGGGAGATCCTCGTACGAGACGTCGACGATCTCCGCGGCCTCGGCAGCCTCGCGCTTGGTCTCCGCGACCACGACCGCGACCGGCTCGCCGTGGAAGCGGACGCGCTCGATCGCGAGGACCGGGTGATCGAGGACCACATGGCCGTAAAACGGGGTCAGGCCGGCGGCCAGGAGATCATCTCCGATCAGGACGCGGATCACTCCCGGACTCGCGGCGGCCGCGGTGCGCTCGATGCCGATGATGCGCGCGTGCGCCCGCGTCGAGCGGACGACGACCGCGTACGCCATCCCCGGCACCGAGAGATCGACCGCGTAGCGCGCCGCGCCGGTCACCTTGGCGACGCCGTCGGCGCGCCGGGCGGACGTCCCGACGACGCGGTGCGCCTGCTTCATCGGGCGCTCCGCATCTTGTCGGCCGCGTCGAGCACCGCGTCGACGATCGTCTGGTAGCCGGTGCAGCGGCAGATGTTGCCCTCCATCCAGTGCCGCACCTTCGCCACATCCGGCTGGGGATGCGCCTCGAGCAGCGCCTTTGCCGAGACGATCATCCCGGGCGTGCAGTAGCCGCACTGGAACGCGAAGCGCTCGATGAACGCCTCCTGCAGCGGATGCAGCTTCGCGCCATCGGCGAGCCCCTCGATCGTCTCGACCGGCTTTCCATCGGCCTCGATCGCGAGCGTCGTGCATGAGCTGACCGGCCGGCTGTCGAGGAGCATCGTGCACGCGCCGCACACCTGCGTGTCGCAGCTGAGCTTCGTGCCGACGAGCCCGAGGCTCCTGACGAGCTCGATGAGCAGCGTTTGATCATCGACCTCGACGCGGCGGTCGCCGCCGTTGAGCCGGAGGTGGATCTCCCGCCGTCCCACGTTAGGCCGCAGTCGCCACGAGCGACGCGAGAGCGCGCTGCGCGAACACGCCGACGAGGTGCCGCTTGTACTCGACGTCGCCGGCGAGGTCCGCGGTCGGCTCGACAGCGGCGCCCGCGGCCTCCGCGATCGCCTCGCGTGTGCCGACATCGTGCGCATCCGCGCCCGCGAATTGGCTCGTCGAGACACGACGCGGCATCTCATCGACGGCTCCGACGACGACGCCGGGCGATCCCACGAAACGGCCGTCGCGCACAGTCGCCACGGCGGCGACGCCGACACTCGGGCGCTCGAGGATCTGGAACTTGACGTACGCGACCCGCACGTCGCGCGCGGGTAGCGGAATTTCGATCGCGAGGATGATCTCGTCCGCCGCGAGCGCGGTCTCGTACATGCCGGTGATGAACTCGGCGACCGGCAACGACCGCGAGCCGACCTTGCCTTCGAGGAGAACTCGCGCACCGAGCGCGACAAGCAGGGAGGGCGGATCGGCGTGCGGCTCGCCGAAAGCGAGATTGCCCGCGAGCGTGCCCGCAGCGCGCACGCGCACGTTCGCGACGTTCGCCTCGAGTTGGGCGAGCGCCGGCAGCACGCGTCGGACCTCCGTGTTGCGCTCGATGTCCCAGTGCGTCGCCGTCGCGCCGATGCGCAGGGTGTCTCTCGTCGCGCTGATGTCCGCGAGAGAGGCGATCGGCTTCACGTCGATGAGGTTCGGCCAGCGAGCGACGCCCATCTTCATCGCGAGGAGCAGCTCGGTGCCACCTGCGTAGATCGCGGCGTCCGCTCCGAAGCGCTGTCGCAGGTCCAGCGCCTCTGCGACGGACGTGACCTTATGGACGTCGAAGCGTCGAAGCATCGATCAGAGAGATGCGTGCCGTCACGATGGCGACTCTACCGGCTGGGCCGCGGGCCCGCGCCCGCCGAGCTCCTTGCTCGCGTTGTCGAAGAACTCCTGCAGGATGCGGTCACCCTTCTTGCGGATGGCGCCGGCGCCGAGCGTCGCCACGCGGCCGGTCACCTCGTACCGTCCCGTAACCCCCAGCGACGTTCCGGTGTCGTCGGGCTCGACCACGAGCTCGATCGTCGCCATGATCCGCGACGCGACCTGGCGGTCCTCGCCTGACGCGCGCACGCTCATCCGGCGGGCTCCTTCGCGCTCCACCGTGAGGTCGAGGTCCGCTCGCATCGCAAATGGACCGAGGTGGTCCTCGAGGAGCGCGGCGTAACGGCGGGGTGGGTCGACGTCGCGGACTTCGCGCACGATCGGGAGCCACGATGCGACGCGGAGGACGTCGTTCACGGCGCCCCACACCGCATCGTGAGTCGCGGCAAGATGGATCGTCTTCGCGAATTCCTGCAGCACGCGGCGCCTCCTCGGCGCACCGATTATTTCATCGCGATACGATGGACGCGCGAGTGAGTGCGCGATGTCATCGCGCGAAGCGAGAGGTACGAAGATGAGCGACGGCACGCCTGCAACCAGCAAAGAGCAGCAGCGTCCCTCGTTCTGGGGTCGCGGTGCCTACGAGCTCTTCCTCGAGAAAGAAGGCATCCCGGTCCATACCGGTGTCGCGGTAGCGGATCTGCGCACGGCCGATCTCGCGAAATGGCCGCGGCTCGATGCGCGTGGTGCGTACATCCGGCTGGCGGGCGCCGAGGATACCGATAACGCCTACCTCATCGAGCTCGATCCGGGCAAATCGAGCGCGCCGGAGAAGCACCTGTTCGAGGAATACTTCTTCGTCCTGAACGGCCGCGGCACCTGCGAGGTGTGGAACGAAGGGGAAACGCCCGCGAGCTTTGAGTGGCAGGAGGGCAGTCTCTTCTCCGTCCCCCTCAACACGATCCATCGCCTGCACAACGGATCGGGCTCGCTGCCCGCGCGCCTCCTCGCGGTGACGACGATGCCGATCATGATGAATCTCCTCCACAACACCGACTTCATGTTCAGCTGCCCGTACGTCTTCACCGATCGATACGACGGACGCAAGGAATATTTCGACGGCGCGGGCACGCTCTACACCGGGCGCGTATGGGAGACAAACTTCGTCGCCGACGTGCGCCGCTTCCAGCTCAAGGACTGGCTCGAACGCGGGGCTGGCGGCAAGAACATCCGCTTCGAGTTCGCGAACAACACGATGGTGTCGCACGTCTCCGAGTTCCCGGTGGGGACCTACAAGAAGTGCCACCGGCACGGGCCCGGCTATCACGTCATCCTCCTGAACGGCTCCGGCTACTCGTACATGTGGCGCGCCCGGCCCGCTACCTCGCGATCCGCTGGGGCGGGAACAAGTGGAAGCTGGCCGAGTACCTGGACAACCAGGGCGTCGACAAGGACGTCACCGAGGGCGGCAACCAGATCGAGTACGAGGATCAGGACCCAAAGATCCATCGCACCTACCTCGAGCGCTGTGCGCAGAACGGCGTCAAGGTGCGGATGGATGAGTTCCCGGTCCGCGTCTAGCTCGCTCTGAGCTCAGCACATCCGCATCACGCCGACCGTCACCATCATCACGGCGACGATCCGGATGACGAGGCCGGCAACGTCGCGACCGAGCGCCTGCGCCTGCGGACCGTCGGAATCGACATCGGCACGACGACGTCGCACGTTATCTTCTCGGAGCTCGGACTAGAGCGTCAGGGAATCCGTCTCTCGAGCGCCTACGCTGTCGTCGAGCGGAAAGTCGTACATCGCTCCGACGTGATCCTCACCCCGTACCTCTCGGAGCGCCGCATCGACACCGACGCGCTCGGCACATTCATCGAGCGCTCGTACGGCGACGCGGGCTGGTCGCCGGACGACGTCGACACCGGCGCGGTGATCACGACCGGCGAGGCAGCGCGGAAGGAGAACGCTTCCGCCATCGTGCAGCTCTTCAGCGGCCAGGCCGGGAAGTTCGTCTGCGCGACGGCGGGTCACCACCTCGAGAGCCTGCTCGCCGCGCACGGGTCGGGCGCGGTCGCGCTGTCGCGCGACGCAGCGACGCCGCTCGTGCTCAACGTCGACATCGGCGGCGGCTCGACGAAGCTCGCTGTTTGCCGCAGTGGGCGCGTCGAGGAGACGGCCGCTCTCGACATCGGCGCGCGTGTCGTCTCGTGGGATTCCGCTGGAAAGATCCGCGCCCTCAGTCCCGCCGGCGCGCGAGTCGCCAAAGAGGCCGGCGTGCGGATCGCCGTTGGCGACACGCGCGACCACGGCGCCCTCGACGCGGTCGCCGATCGGATCGCGGACCTTGCGCTCCGGGTGCCGCTCGGCAACCGGTTCGACGACCCCGCACCGTGGCTTACGGAGCCGCTGGTCGCGCGCGGACCGTTCCACGCTCTGGTCTTCTCCGGCGGCGTTGGCGAGTACATCAACGGCTGGGAGGAGAGGGAGTTCGGCGACCTCGGTCTCCGGCTCGGCCGCGCCATCGCGCGACGCCTCCAGTCGTTCGAGGTCCTGCGCCCGGTCGAATCGATTCGCGCCACCTGCATCGGAGCGTCGCAAT
>VBEY01000204.1 GCA_005889295.1 Chloroflexota bacterium
TCGGACACATACAGGAGCCCTGCTGAGTCGAACGTGATCGCGTTCAGGCCGCAGGTCGTCCCCGCGCCGGTGCAGACGGGATAGCTGCGGGTGATCGCGTGGCCTGGCGGAGCGAGCTGGAGCACCGCACCGTTGCCGAAGTCGGCAACGTACAGCTTGCCGTCGGGGCCGAACTGCATGCCGAGCGGGACGTGCCCGTTGAGAGCGATCGTGTCCTTGAGGCCGCCATTCGACCCGAAGACGTAGATGTTGTTGTTGCCCGAGAAGTCGAACGACGCCGCGTAGATGTTTCCCGCCGCATCGGCGGCGATGCCCTCCGGGTGGCCCGGCTGGCCAGCCGGTAATGTCGCAAAGCGGCTGACGCCGCGGTCCGCGGTCGCGGACTGCGAATCAGCAAGAAACGCTGCGAGCGCAAGAACGGCGACGAAGACGATGAGCTTTCGCATGGTCCACCCCCTGGGGTTGTTGGTGTATCCCCACCCAGCGCGAGCGTCAATTTCGCGTCACCGCTCTCGCGGATCACTGGCGTTAGGCCGCCGCGTTGGGGGGTTCGGTCGGCCCAGGTTAGGCGGTTTTGGCGCGAGGTCCCGGTAGATACGCGGACGCCTGGAGGCCGAAGAGCTCCGCGTAGAGACCGCCGAGCTCCATCAGCTCGTCGTGGCTTCCGTGCTCGACGACCCGCCCCTCATGCAACACATAGATGCGATCGGCCGAGCGAACGCTCGAGAAACGGTGCGAGATAAGGAGCACCGAGCGGCCGCCGAAGAGGTCGCGCATCCGAGTGAAGAGGTCGTGCTCCGCGCGCGCATCCAGCGCCGCCGTCGGCTCGTCGAGGATGACGAGCGGAGCGTCGCGGAAGAACGCGCGCGCGAGCGCAATACGTTGCCACTGGCCGATGGATACGTCCCTGCCGCCCATGAAGAAAGGTCCGAGGATCGTCTCGTAGCGCTCTGGCCACGCGCTCACGAATGAGTCGGCGCCCGCGCGCTCGGCGGCCCTGACGATGGCGTCCGCGTCATCGATCCGCTCGACACGGCCAAGACCGATGTTCTCGCGCGCGGTGAGCATGAAGCGCGCGAAGTCCTGGAAGAGGACGGCGACGCGCTCGTAGACCCATCTCGGGTCGCGTGTCGCCGCATCGACACCGTCCCACAGGACCTCACCCGAATCGGGCCTGTAGAGGCCCGACAGCACCTTCGCGAGCGTTGTCTTTCCCGATCCGTTCTCGCCGACGAGCGCGACGACCTCGCCGGCATGGATCTCGAGTGACACGTCGTCGAGGGCCAGGCGCGACGGCACCGGCGCGGACCCATCGCTCGCACTGGTAGGCGGGTAGCGGAACGAGACGTGGTCGAGATCGATTCGCTGGAACGGCGCCGCGGGCACAGCCGTGAGCGGCGGGCGAGCAGCCGCGAGCGACGAGAACTCCTCCCAATCCTCGAGGAACAGGCTCGACTCGTACAGCTGGTTCAGGGTTGAGACAACACTCGCGAGTTGCCCCGAGAGCTGCTGGCTCGCGGCGATCGCCGCACCCGCCTCCGCCACGCCGATCCGCCGTTCGATAACGAGGTAGCCGAGGGCTCCGTAAGTCAGCGCGGTGACCACAGAAGACGCGCCGGCGTTGAGGAGCTGGTAGCGGATCCGTTTACGCAGGTTCTTGATGAGTTCGGCGAGCCGCTCGTTCGAGAGCCGCTCGTAGAGCGCGCGAAGGTACGGCGTCAGCGTGAACGCCCGGATCTCCTTCGCGGACTCGCGGCTCGTGAAGAGGCCGAAGACGTAAGCGCGCCGCCGCTCGTTCGCGGTCATCGACCTCGCGAACTTGTACGCCTGACGACTGCTCGCGGCGCTCGCGAACCACATCGGCACCAACCCGACGATCGCAATCACGAGAAGAACCGGCTGCAATACATAGAGGGCCACCGCGATCCCGACAATGAGGAAAAGGGCGCGTGCGATCGTGATCGCGCCCTGCGCAACGCCCAGCATCCGGCCGGATGCGTTCATGGCCCGTCGGAGCAGGTCCTGAAACTCAGGCGTTTCGAACCGCTTCAGGTCAACCGCGATGATCCGGTCGAGAAGAATCGAGGTGGTGTGTCTATCGACGATCGCGCCGAGCACTTGTTGCTGCTGGCCCTGCACCAGGCCGATGCCGGTCGAGACGATGGTAAGCGCCATCATCGCGGCAAGGAGGTAGCCGACGCGGCTCAGATCGGCGCCGCTGCCCGTCGCGATCACGGCGGCGATGAGATCGCGAGTGATGATCAGCGATACGCCGGTCACGACCGCAGCGATGACCTGCGGCGCGAGCGACGCAACCAAACGTCCGGGCGCAGCTTGCCAGACGAGCCGGAACGATGAGAGGAGGACTCGAGGGAGACGACCGAACTGCCGCCGCTCCGGCGGTGCCTCGATTTGATTGCCCCGACCACTGACGATCACCTATCGCACTCTACGGCGAGACTCCCAGCGCGGGACCCGATCGAACGGCATCTGTGGGCAACGAGAAGACCCACCGGCTTATGGACAGCCTTGGAATCAATTTCGCCTCCATCGACACGATCTTGACTCCCGGTTAGGCGGTGGTGCGGCCCCGGAACGCGGCGAAGAGCTGGAGGCTCGTCCCTGCCGCCAGGCTCCGGGTGATGACGAAGGGCGGGCGCGGCGCGCTGGCAGAGAGGTCGCGGTCATGGAGAGCGAGGACTCTTTCGTCCCTGAAGAGCCCCGTCGCCGTGAAGGCGCGGGCATAGGCGGGCGGCCGCGGAGCACTAGGAAGCATGCGCCGCCTCGCCTTGACCGCTTAGATCTGCTTCGTCCGGATTCGCGTACGCGCTGGCTTGAGCCTCGCGCGTGTAATTCGTCGTGAGCAAGTCCGCCATGGCCGCTGAAAGAGGCAGGCCTAGCTTGAGCTCCAACCAGAGCCATTGCCCGTTCGGGTTGAGATCCAAGAACACAAACTCGCCCTCGGGCGTGAGGATCAGGTCGATCGATGCGAAATTGAGGCCGAAGCTCGCCACCAGCCGGCGGATCGAGGCCTTCACCTGCTCGGGGAGATCAAAGATCTCATGCTCCCGCGCTCCCGCGCGCCAATCGATGCGTGTGATCTCGTTCGCCTGGGTGTTCATCTTGGCGGCATAGATCTTCTCCCCGATCACGACGCAGCGGAGCTCGACCGCCTTCTCCACATAGGGCTGGAAGATGGTGGGGGCCAGCGCCGCCGACTCGAGCAGGTAGCCAGGCGGCAGAATCGTTGTGAACGGCAGGTGGTAGCCTCGCTCGTCTGTGACGCCCAATCCGAAATGCGGCTTGAGCGCGCACCGCTTGTCGCCCAGCGCTTCGACAAAGGCGGCGACGCGCGCGGGATCGTTGGAGATCAGAGTCTTCGGAGTTTGTAGTCCAGCCTTGCTCGCCTCCGTGAGCTGCAGTGCCTTGACCTCCGCCCGCCGCAGTAGGTGGGGATGACCGACCCACAGCGTTCGCAGGCCTTCGCACAGCGCGTTCAGGGTCGCCGCGCACTGGGCCTTCACGTAGTCGACGAGTTTTTCCGACGTCGGGTCTATGCGATCCCTGTACATGTTCCGTGATCGCCGGAACCAGGCGGCACAAACGTCGCTAAGGACAACGCGGTGGTACGCATTGCGGATCTCGCCATCCAGGCGGCCGTCGTGTATCTCAAGCGAAACGCTGCAGGCGTGCGGAAAATCTGCCGGATGAAAACGGAAAACAGGGACATCGCGTCGGTGAAGCTCGCGAACGACCCGGTCCGCGTGCGAATCGTGGTGATTGGTAATGATCAGGACCGTCGGGGGCATCGCTCGACCTCAGCTTTTCGTTCGAGAGGCTGGGAGCAGGAGCCGGCAGTTCCTGCTCCCCTTTCGACACGGCAACTCACCATCCGCGCCACGCCGAGGGCACGTGGACTCATTGGAGCTCGCCAAGGGCCCGCTCCATCCGTCACCCACACGCCTCGTTGAGTGTGAATCCGCTCGCTGATTGATTTGGCCTAGAGGTCGATGTAGTCCGCGGTGACGTCGTCGACAAGGACGGAGTCAACCTGGATACCGTCAATGGCAACGTCGATCACGAGGAAGCCGGAGCTGCTTTCGGTCTCCTGCTCGCTGGAGTTCTCAGTTTCGGAGTCTGTGTCGTAGGATGATCCGCAAGTACCCATCTGCATCGTTGGGTCATATGCGGTACGTCCGATGGTCGTTCGGATCTGTGTGTCTAGGTCACCTGCCAGGAGCATGGGCTTAGCGAGCTCGAGTGGCAGAGGCAGTGGCGTCGCGTTCATCTTTCCTCTCCTTTCCTGTTTTTTGTTGACGCGTGACGGTTACTTGCCGTGAGCGCAGGTTAGGAACGACTGATTGAGTCGTCGTCATGGCCGGTGTTGAACCGCAGCCCTCGCTTGGGGCCTCGAGACGAGAGCGATTCCAAAAATCGTTCACGGTGAGACGTCTGCTCAGCGCGGGCGTTCGCGGTTTTCAGTCAACGAGGGAACCCACCCCTCAACGTAGATTCAAGCGGCAGGCAGCCGCTCGTTAGTCCCCGTGCTGATCCGTCGCCCCTCCGTTACCCACCCGCGACTCTGCCGTTACGCGACGCGTCACCGCTCCCGTCGCAAGTAATCAAGCATCTCGGCCATGACGCGGCAGTCGACTTCGTTGTAGCGCGCGATCTCCCGCATCACCGGCGATTCCGCGAGAGATCGTCCACGCGCGCGTGAATCGGCGGCGGCAGACCACGCACCGGCCATCGCGCCGGCGCCGTCGGCCAACCCCTCGCCCCACACGGTCTCGATGAGCCCGTGCGCACGCATCGCGCGCGCGATGGACTTGAGTCCGAACGAGAACGCTCCCTTGACGACGACCGGTTGAGCGCGGAACACGCGGCCGAGCAGGTCGTACCAAGCGAGCGCCGGCCAGCTCCGATCGGGGTGACGGGACCGCGCCGATTCG
>VBEY01000205.1 GCA_005889295.1 Chloroflexota bacterium
CCAGCCTCTTCCGATCCTCGGTCTCGAGCTGGAAGGTCGAGTGCTCGATGTCGAAGTCGCCGCGGAGGCACGTGGCCAGGTCGTCGAGCACCGCACTCGGGTTCGCGCCGCGATGGACGACGACGTGCGCCGAGATCACGTTCACGCCGCTCGTGATCGTCCACACGTGTAGGTCGTGGATGTCGATCACTCCGCTGCACGCAAGCACGTGCTCGCGCAAGGTATCGACGTCCACGTTGCGAGGCGTCGCCTCCAGGAGGACATCGATCGCCTCGCGGAGAAGGCTGAACGACCGCGGGACGATGAGCGCGACGATAAGAAACGCCGCGAACGTGTCCGCGAGCTGGCGGCCCGCGACGATGTTCGCGAGCGCGGAGATGATCACAGCGACCGACGCCGCCACATCGGCAAGAACGTCGAGGTAGGCCGCGCGGACCGCAAGCGAAGCGTGCGGATCGCGCAGCAGGAAGATCGAGACGCCGTTGCTGATGAGACCGACCGTCGCGACGGCGAGGACGAGCCCGCTCTGGACCCCAGAAGGCTCGCTGAAGCGGCGGATCCCTTCGAGCAGAACGACGCTCGCCACCACCAGCAGCAGGACGGTGTTCAGCACCGTCGCGAGTATTTCGAGTCGAAGGAGTCCGAAGGTACGCCTGTCGGTCGCTGGCCGAGCGGCGAGCCAGACCGCGACGAATGCGATTCCAAGGGCGACGACATCGATAAGGACGTGGAATGCCTCAGCGAGGAGAGCCAGGCTATTCGCGAAGATGGACGCGGTCGCTTCGACCGCAAAGACGACCACGGCGAGCGCGAGCGCGATCAGAAGGCGCGTGCGCTGTCCGGTCCGGTGAGGCACGAAATGAACGGTACAATTGATCGTGCGTAGGTCCTCGTCCGCAGAAGGCTTGGAGGCTCCCCACTTGGCGCAGATCAGCCCTGACATGACCATCTCGAGCGTCGTCGAGCGTTGGCCCGACGCCGCCCGGATCTTCGCGCGCTACGGGCTGTCCTGCGCCTCCTGCTCGATATCCAAGAGCGAGACGATCATGGCTGGTGCGACGGGGCACGGCGGCGGCCGCGTCAAGGTCGAGGACCTTATGCGCGATCTGAACGCCTATGCCGACAGCGGGAAGCTGCCGGACAATCTCCCCGCCGCGAACGCGACGGCGGGCGCCGCCGGCATGAAGATGCGTGGCATGGCCGAGCAGAAAGGCATCAAGCACGTCATCGCCGTGATGTCGGGCAAGGGCGGGGTGGGGAAGTCGCTCGTGGCCGGTCTGCTCGCGGTTGGCCTCAAGCGTCGCGGCTTTCGCGTCGGCGTCCTCGACGGTGACATCACCGGCCCCTCGATCCCGCGGATGTTCGGCGTGCGCGAGAAGCCGGTCTCGTCGGATGGCAAGACGCTCAACCCGCCGAAATCGCGTGGCGGCATCCCGATCATGTCGATGAACCTGCTTCTGCCTGAGGAGGGCGAGGCCGTGATCTGGCGCGGTCCGATGGTGTCCGGCGCGATCCGCCAGTTCTTCAGCGACGTGCAGTGGGGGGAGCTCGACTACCTCATCGTCGATCTTCCGCCCGGAACGAGCGACGCTCCGCTCACCGTCATGCAGGCGCTTCCGGTTGACGGCGTTGTTCTGGTCACCACGCCCCAAGCCCTCGCCGCGATGGTCGTGACCAAGGCGGTGAAGCTCGTGAAGCAGCTCGGCGGCGACATCCTCGGGATCGTCGAAAACATGGCCTATGTGCGCATCCCGGATGGTTCGACGATCGAGGTGTTCGGCCCATCGCAGGGCCTCAAGCTCGTGATCGCGTCGAACGCGCCGCTCATCGCGAAGATTCCGATCGATCCGGAGATCGCGAGGCTCGCCGACGCCGGCCTCATCGAGTCGTACGAATCGCCGGAGTCCGAAGAGCTCATCGTGAATTTCCTCGAACGCGCCCCGGAGAAACACCCGCAGGTCCCGGTCGCATAACAGACCTCACCCTTGCAGACGCGCGACGCCTCGCTGTGCGCGCTCAGCTGCTCGACGGGGCTTCACGCCGTAACGCGCGCGCGATCCTCGAGACGGTCCAGCATCTCGGCTACCTCCAGCTCGATCCGACCAACGTCGTCGCGCGCAACCACCTCCTCGTCCTGTGGTCGCGGCTCGGCCAATACGCCCGCGCCGACCTCGATCGCCTGCTCTGGACCGACAAGGCGCTCTACGAGACGATCTCGTTCATCCTGCCGACCTCGGATCGGGCGCTACACGAGGTCCGCACGCGTGCGATCCGGCGGGGCTTCGACCCATCGTCACGAACGGGGCGCATGCACAAATGGATGAAGAAGAACGACACGCTCCGGCGCGACGTGATCGCGCGCCTTCGGAAGCACGGGTCCTTGCCCCTCACCGCGTTCGAGGACCGCGCGACCGATTCGTGGACGAGCTCCGGGTGGACCTCCGAGCGCAATGTGTCGCAGATGCTGATGTTCCTCATGCGGCTCGGCGAGGTCTCCGTCGGCGGACGCGCGGGCGGGAAGAAGATGTGGACCCTCACGAAGGGATGGCTCCCGAGCGTCAGGCCGATGACGGCGAAGGCGGCCGCGCGCGCGGCCACGGAGCGCGCGCTCGGGGCGCTCGGTGTCGCGACGTTCAAGGAGCTGCAGTTCTTCTACTCGTTGGGCCGCTACGTGACCGCCGATGCGCTCATCGCTCTCGAGCGCGACGGCGTCGCGAGGGCCGTGAGCATCGATGGCCTTCGTGGGCCGCACTACGCGCTCACGTCGGCGCTGAAGAAGAGGCGCGACGTGTCCGAGCGAACGACGCTGCTCTCCCCATTCGATAGCTTGATCATCAACCGGACCCGTACGGAGCTGCTCTTCGGCATGCGCTACCGCATGGAGATCTACGTGCCCAAGCATCTGCGGGTGCGCGGCTTCTGGGCCATGCCCATCCTCCACCGCGATCGGCTCATCGGCACCGTCGATCCGAAGGCCGACCGTGAGCGCGGTCGGCTCGAGGTGATCACCTTCCGGCTCGAACGCGACGCGCCGCGCGACCGCTCGACCCGCCGCGCGATAGAGGCAGCCGTCGAGGATCTTGCGGCCTTCACAGGTGCGACCGACGTGATGTGGCCCAGGGGGATCGCTTCGTCATACTCGCGGCGGTGATCGCCAGAGCCCGCGCGAATGCCGGCGCGCTCTGGCTCCTCGCCGCGACGACCGTGGCGAACGTCCTCGGGTTCGGTTACCAGCTCGTGATGGCGCGCCTCCTCACCGCGGAGCAGTACGCGATCCTCATCGCCCTCTTCGGCGTGCTGATCCTCGAGGCGATCTCGAGCCAGGTCATCCAGTCAGCGACGGCGCGCCTCGCGGCGCAGTACCGCGCGCGCGGTGATGACGCGGCGCTGCATCAGTTCGTACGGCGCTGGTCGGTGCGCGTCGCGATCGCCATGGCGGGTCTCGCCCTCGCGGTGATCGCGCTCGCCGGACCGATCTCCGGCGGCCTCGCGCTGCCTCTGGTTTCGGTGAGCTTCCTGGGCGTCAGCCTGTTCTTCGCCGGCACGCTCACATTCGCGCTCGGTCTGCTGCAGGGCCTCGCACGCTTCGGCTGGATGGGGAGCGTGCTCATCGTTCAGGCGGGCGCGCGTCTCGTGCTCGGTGTCGCGCTCGTTCTCCTCGGGTTCGGCGTGAACGGAGCGTTCGCCGCGGCCGCGGGGGCGATCGCGGTAAGCGTTCTCCTTGCAGCCGTACCACTCGCCCCGCTCCTTCGCGCCGCGCGGCGCGCGACCACCATGGTCGAGCTCGGCGCTGAGGAGACCAGGTTCTTCGCCTTCGCGGCTGTCGTACTGCTCGCGTACGCGGCGCTCACCAACATCGACGCGGTCCTCGCGCCCGCGATACTGAGTCCCTCCCAGGCTGGCACCTACGCGGGGGCCGTGACGCTCGGCAAGATCGTGCTCTTCGCCCCGATCGCCGTGGGGTTTCTGCTCCTCGAGCGCACCGCCCGCCTGCACGCGCATGGCGAGCCCACCGAGCGTCCACTCTTTCTCGCGCTCGGGCTCGTCCTTGCGACGAGCGGTCTGGTGGCCCTCGCGTACGTCGTCGCGCCGGCGTTCTTCGTGAGTCTCGTCGTCGGCAGCCAGTACCCGGCGACGGTGGCCGTTGCGCCCATCTACGGCATCGCGGCGCTGTCGAACGCCCTGCTCAACCTTTGGATCAGCTACTTCGTCGGCCGCGGAGAGATGCGCGTCGGTTTTCTTCTCGCGCTCGCCGTCGTCGTCGAGGCGACGCTTCTCGTGAGCGCCGCGACCGACGCCGTGTCGGTGGCGCGCATCGTTCTGCTTGTGGCGCTCGCGACACAGGCCGTGGCGATCCTCACCTTCCTTGTGGAGCGGAGCGGTCAGACGAAGGTGGCGCTGACGCCGCGCTGACACGTCACGCCGCTACCCTGCGTGGTCGCATGCCCTCCAGCACGCTTCTCCGCGCCGCACTCGCGCTCACGGCGACGGGGATCGTCTCCGCCGCCAGCATTCGCCACGCGCAGGAGGGAAGCGGAACCGATCTCGCCTTCGCCATCGGGTACGCCTTCTATCTCTCGCTTATCCTCATCGCCACGCCCCGCCATCCGCCTCGCTGGGCGATACCCCTCGGATTTCTGCTGGCGGCGATCACGTATTTCGTCGCCATCGCGACGCTCGGCGGGAACCTGCTCGCGACCGGGCTCTACCTCCTGGCCGCCTTTCTCGGCTACTTCGCGACGCCGCCGACGTTCCGTCCCTTGACCGTTGCCGCCTTCGCGCTGTGGACGCCGGCGATCCGCTTCTTCGGCCCCGAGCCCCTGGCCGGTGCATTCCCACCGCTCCTGGCGTTCGCATCCGTTCTCTCACTGATCAACCTCGTGGCGGCGCTCCTCGACCGAACCGCCACCGATCCGGACGAGCG
>VBEY01000206.1 GCA_005889295.1 Chloroflexota bacterium
CGAGGAGCTGACCGACCACTGGCGCCGCTGGGAGGATCTGCTCGAAGTTGTCGAGCACGATCAGCATCTGCTTGCCGCGCACATAATCGAGGACGCGTGTGAGCGGGACCTCCGAGCCGGAGAGCTGGACGCCGAGGGTGTGCGCGATCGTCGATGGCACGAGCTCCGGATCGCTGATCGGGGCCAGCGGCACGAAGTACGTGCCGTCGCCAAACTCGTGCGCGGACTCCTCGGCGATGCGGAGCGAGAGCCGCGTCTTTCCGGTGCCGCCCGGACCTGTGAGCGTCACGAGGCGCGCTCGCGCGAGAAGACGCTGGCCTTCGGCGATCTCGCGCGCCCGGCCGATGAAAGAAGAAGGCTGCGGCGGAAGGAACGTCGGGGTTCGGTCGAGGCTCCGCACGGGGGGAAAGTCCGTCGGGGACCCGCTGATGACGAGCTGATAGAGGCGCTCCGGTCTCGCCAGATCCTTGAGCCGGAACTCGCCGAGGTCGCGTAGCGAAATCCCGTCGCCGAGATCGGCGCGCGCGAGCGTCGCCGTCGCTTCGGTGAGCAAGACCTGCCCACCGTGCCCCGCTGCGGCGACGCGTGCGGCACGGTTCACGTCGATGCCGACGTAGTCCGCGCCTGCCTCGACGCTCGCGGGGCGGCCCTCCCCGGTGTGCATCCCCATACGCACACGCACCGTCGCACCGTGCGGGAACGTCGCTCCCGCGAGGGCGCGCTGGGCAGCGGCAGCGGCGCGGACAGCCAGCGCAGCGACGGCGAAGACGACGAACAGCGCGTCACCTTCCACGCGCACCTCGACGCCGCCGTCCTTGAAAGCGTCGCGGAGCAGCCGCGTGTGTGTCTCGAGGACATCCTGGTAGCGGTCCGTGCCGAGCCCGTTTTGGAGCTTGGTCGAGCCCTCGATGTCGGTGAATAGGAACGTGAGGGTACCGGCCGGCAACCCTCTCCCCGCGCTCATCCTCCTCGCATTCTCCCCCATCCCGCGTTTGCCAAGACCCGCGGCACGCCCTAGACAAGCGTCGTGCGATCGGCGCCCGACGACATCACCGAACTGCTCGCGAGCCTGGCGATCTTCGCCGATCTCTCGCGTCCCGAGCTGGAGCGCGTCGCGCACACCCTCGAAGAACGCTACTTCGCGCAGGACGAGCGGGTCCTTCGCGAAGGCCTTTCGGGATCGGGCTTCTACATCGTCCTCGAGGGCGAGGCCGCCGCGATCGCCGGCGGCCGCCGCGTGAACACGCTGGGACGCGGCGAGTTCTTCGGCGAGATCTCGGTTCTCCTCGGCCAGGCGCCGGTCGCGGACATCGTCGCGACGCGTCCGCTCCGCTGTCTCGTGCTCCCCGGCGAGCTCCTGAAGGAGTTCTTACAGGCGAACCCGCGGGTTTGTTACCGCATCCTGGTGGCCGAGGCCCGCAAGCTGGCCAACGCGGTGCGGAGCGTGGGCTGAGCGACCGGCCGCACCCGCCAGGCGATTACCCGGTCGTCCTCGTCGGAAGCGGCCCCGGTGGCCTACAGATCAGCTACTCGCTCTCGCGCCTGGGGGTGAAGCACGCGGTCATCTCGGCGGACGAAAGCGCAGGTGGCATGTTCCGCCGGTGGCCTTTCTTCCAGCGCCTGCTCTCGTGGACGAAGCCATACGCGCCGTTCGAGCAGGGCTCACGCGAGTACGAGCGCTACGACTGGAACAGCCTGCTACCCGAGGAGAAGGATTGCCGCGCGCTCATGTGCACGATGATGGACGGCACGTCGTATTACCCGTCGCGCCCGGAAATGGAACGGAATCTCGCCGCCTTCGCGCAGCGCACCGGCATCGCGGTCCGCTACGGCTGCCGGTGGACGGCGACGCGGCGTGATGGCGATCGCTGGGTGCTCGAGACCACTGACGGCGAGTACCGCTGCCAGGTCCCGATCTTCGCGGTCGGCGTCGCGGAGCCCTGGCGGCCGCAGATCCCCGGCATCGAAGATGTCCCGCACTATGCCGACACGCGCCCGGCCGAGTCCTACGCGGGCAAGCGCGTCTTCATCGTCGGCAAGGAGAATTCCGGTTTCGAGCTGGCGACGGGATTCCTCCAGTGGGCAAAGCAGATCGTCCTCGCATCGCCTTCGCCGACGAAGCTCTCGATCAACACGCGCTCGCTGGTGGGTGTTCGCGCGCGATACGTGCAGCCATACGAGGACCACGTGCTCGCCGGAGGGGTACTCGTGCTCGATGCGTCGATCGAGCGGATCGAGAGAGCCGGTGCCATTTTCCACGTGCACACTCGCAAGGCCGACGCGCAGACCGAGCTCATCCTCGAAGTCGATGACGTCATCGCCGCCACGGGCTTCACCAGCCCCATCCAGGATCTCGCGAAGCTCGGCGTCGCGACCGTCGGACGGAACAAGCTTCCGGCGCAGACGCCCTTCTGGGAGAGCGCCACGATCCCAGGCGTGTATTTCGGCGGCACGATCCACCAGGCATCGCCGGGTCTTCGCAAGCACGGCATGCCCAGCAACTCCGGCGGTGTGAACGGGCATCGCTACAACGGACGCATCCTCGCCCGCGAGGTAGCGAGGAGGCACTTCCGGATCGACCCCGAGCGGCCGGTCCTACCGCGCGCCGAGGTTGTGTCCTATCTATTACACGAGGTCACGAACGGTCCGGAGCTCTGGCTCCAGAAGTCGTACCTCGCCCGCGTGCTGGTGCGCGACTCCAAGCGCGGGATCGTGGACGACGGCATCCTGCCGCTGCAGAGCTTTCTCGATTCGGGTCCGGCAGACGCCGTCGCGGCGACGCTTGAGGAGAATCCGGCCGGCGACATCTACCCGGTCCTCTACACGCGCCGCGGCGGCGTGACCACGGAGCACGATCTTTCCCCGCATCCGCTCCACGACTTCCACACGCGCGATCACGAGCGCGCGATCGTCGCGGCGCTCGAGGGACTGCTGCTCTAGCGAGCCGCGCTACTTGCCGTCGGTCAGGCCGATCACGTTCCCGTCTGGATCGCTGAACAGCGCGATCGTCGTGGTAGGTCCGACCTTCGTGGCCGGGAAAACGACCTTTCCACCGGCGTCGGTGGCCTTCTTCAAGGTCGCACCCAGATCGCGCACGACGACGTAGAAGGTGACGAACGGCTTGGGCCCGCGGAGCGGACCGATCCCGCCGCCGATCCCCTTGCCGCCGGCGTCGGTGTCGACGAACGTGTAGCCGGTCTGGGGGACCTCGTTCATCTTCCAGCCGAGCACCGCGCTGTAGAAACGGCGCGCTTTCGCCGGATCGGCGCTGTTCACCTCGAAATTCGTGACCGGATCGCCCATGTAGCCCTCCCCTTTTGGGTTGTCTGATAGCCAGGGCTTACGTTAGTCTTCACTTACCAATAAAGTCAAGGCGCCTGGGGCCGCGAGGACCCGCTCCGACTTATCCGGCGGCGGCAGGCTCGGGCTTGGCGGCTCTCAGGGCCACCTCGTTCGAGATGCCGACCGCGTTTACCACCGCACCCGCGAGGAGCAGTGCGACGCCGACGTACATCGCCAGGTGGAACGCCTCGGTCGACTGTTCGCGAGCAGCCTGGGCGCGCGCGTCGGCGGTACGCGGGACGGTCAGGGGCGGGTAGTCATGGCGGAACGCGGGATCGGACGTGTCGGTGCCGGGAATGCGCGCGGCCATGCCCGAATAGAAGCTCGCGGTGATCGCGACAAAGATCACCGCACCGGCGAGCTGCGGACCGACCCGGGAGATCGCGTTATTCACCGCCGAGGCCACACCGGAGTTGCGCACGGGGACACTCGTCATGAGCGCGGTCGTGAGCGGGGCGACCATCATGGCGAGCCCGAAACCGAAAATGATCTGCGCTGGTAGAAAGTCGACGAAGTATTGATTCGGCGGGATCCAGGTCGACGGATCGCCGGGAATGAACACCCACGCCGGGCTCGTTGGCGGGACGCGCGCGAACCAGAGAACCCCGATCGCCATGAGCAGCGGCCCGACGCTCATGAAGATCTTCGGACCCAACCGCGCCGAGAGAGCACCGAATCGGGTGGAGAGGAAAACCAGGAGGAGTCCTCCGGGGATGCCGGCGAGGCCTGCCGCCGCCGCCGAATATCCGAGCACGCCCTGAAGGAATAGGGCGAGGTAATAGAAGGTCACGTAGAGCGCTCCGTAGATGAGGAACGTCGAAATGTTCGTGACAGTGAAGTTCCGCGATTTGAAGAGCTCGAGGGGCACGAGCGGCTCGCGGCCCCGTGCCATAAGGAACGGAAACGCGATGGTCGCGACGACGCCGGCCGCAAGCACGACGTACGCCAGCGGATCGCGCCAATCGCGTTGCTGACCATATG
>VBEY01000207.1 GCA_005889295.1 Chloroflexota bacterium
GAGCTCGGCGAGGAGAACGCTCGCGCGATCGGCGAGCGTTGCGTATCGCTCAACCGTGACGACGTCCCGCGCCAGCTCCGCGAGGACCGCGGCCTGGTAGCCCGATCCCGTCCCGACCTCGAGCACATGATGACTCGAGTCCACATTGAGAAGCTCGGTCATGCGCGCGACGACGAACGGTTGCGAGATCGTTTGCCCTTCGGCGATGCCAAGCGCGTGATCGCCATACGCGACGTCCTGGTCTTCCTCGCGAACGAAGCGCTCACGCGGAACTTTCGCCATCGCCGCGAGCACGCGCTCGTCGCGGATGCCCATACGACGGAGCTCGCGGACCATCTCGAGGCGCTCGCGCT
This sequence comes from Chloroflexota bacterium, assembly GCA_005889295.1. Taxonomy (GTDB): domain Bacteria; phylum Chloroflexota; class Limnocylindria; order P2-11E; family P2-11E; genus 3-1-20CM-2-70-9. Next base: position 354 of record VBEY01000207.1, read on the forward strand.
CGAAATCCACCGATCG
>VBEY01000208.1 GCA_005889295.1 Chloroflexota bacterium
TAATTGCGAACACGATCGTGTCCCAGGAGATAACGAAGGACGAACCATGTGTGAGCGCTTCGTTCGCCGATCCGGCAGTAGGCGATCGTCTCGCCCTTGCCGTCGATCCCCTTGCTTCCGTATATGGATTTGAGCTCGTCGGCGGACTTGAACCGGCCGTCCTCGGCGACCGCGGTCGCCCACGGGATGTTCTGCGCTCCCGGGATGTGGCCGCCGCGTTGCGCGCCCTCCTGCGGGAGGTTCTCTGGCGCGAGCAGCTCGCCCGCGTACTCCTTCGGGGAGCGGACGTCGACGATCTTCGTGCCGTTTCCCGAGACGACCTTCTCGAGGACGTTATCGCGAAGCGCCCGGATCGAGGCGTCGGGACTGCCAGCGCGGTAGTCGCTCTTCGCATAGCTCGGCGCGTCGTTCGCCAGCGGACGTTTTTCCGCGATCCACTTGGCGCGACCGCCGTTCACGAGCTTCACATCCTTGTGCCCGTAGTACTTGAGAAGCCAGAAGAACCAGGCCGCAAACCAGTTGTTGTTATCTCCGTACGCGACGATCGTCGTGCTCGGAGTGACCCCCTGCTTCGACAGGAGCGCCTCCAGCTGCTTCTTGTCGAGCAGATCGCGGACCGGGTGCTGCTGAAGGTCGGTCTTCCAGTTCAGACCGACCGCCCCGGCGACGTGACCCTGCTCGTATGCGCTCGTGTCGACGTCGACCTCGAACACCCGGACATTCGGGTCCTTCGCGTGCTGTGCCAGCCAATCGGTCTCGACGAGCACGTCGTTTGCGTAATTCGTCATGTGATTCCCCTCTCTATTTCGTGGGTCAGCGAATGGACGCGTGCTCGCGCTCAACGTTTGCGGCGCCGGTCGTCGCGGAAACGACCGGGCGGAGCTTGCCGGTCTCGACGGCATAGACGTATCCGGTTACAGGGATCCCCGTGGGGAGGAGCGGCGACTCGGCCACGCGGCGGACCTGCTCTTTGAGATTCGCCTCGAGATCGCGAAACGCGAAGAGGCGAAGGTCACCCGTGTCCGCACCGGTCCGTTCCGCGATTTGGCGACGAACCGGCTCGTCCTCAAAGGTCAGCATCCCGCAACCGGTGTGCTCGATGATCGCGAACTCATTCGTACCGAGAAGGTGTGTGGAGATCACCAGCGAGCGGATCGCGTCGTCGGTGACAAGCCCGCCGGCATTCCGAATGATGTGCGCATCACCCGTGGCGATGCCGGTGACTTCTTCGACGGTGAGTCGAGCGTCCATGCAGGCCACGATCGCCCAGCGCCTTGCCGGCGGGAGCGCGAGGGTGCTGCGGTCGAAGCGCGCGACGTAACGAGCGTTGTGTTGCTGGATGTGCTCGGTAAGAGACATGAGTCGACCCTTCTTATCTGATCTCCGTGTCGTTCAGGGAGACGGCCGGACCGACCACCCGCCCCAGTCGGCGGCGGAGCCTTACCGGCCTAGAGACAGACGCAGGTCAGTCGGGATGACCGAAACCGCGAGCGGGGAGAATTTCCGACCTGCTGGGTCAAGAATGCGTTTCTAGCACTCGAACTCTCTCCCCGCAAGGAGCACGCGCTACATCCAGCGCTCGAGAACCGCCGGCAGCTCGGTCAGATCGTCGATCGCCGCGTCGGGCTCCACGTCGACGGACTCCTGCGGTGCGCCGGCGAGCGGACGCCGCCAGACCGCGCGCATCCCCAGGCGCTTTGCGCCCCAGATGTCCTGCACCATCCGGTCTCCCACCATCGCGGCATCGCTCGCCGGGACCCCCGCGAGGTCCAGCGCGCGCCGGAAAATAGCCTGGTGTGGCTTCTGCCACCCCAGAGTGTGCGAACTGACCACGTGGTCGACCGCATCCTTGAGTGCGAATCGCCGAAGGTCGTCCCATACCTCGTCATCTCCGCGCCAAAGCGTGTTGGTCACGAGTCCCGTCACCAGCCCTCGACTCTTGGACCAGCGGAGGGCCTCGGCGGCACCCGGTACCAAGCGGCCCACGAGATCGAGCGGCACGCTGCCGGCGGATCGAAGCCGATCGACGGGCACATCGTCGAGGCCATACCCGCTATTTATGAACCACTCCTCGACCCAGCGATTCGTTTCCTGCCGATGCGCCTCGGCGCCCTCGCCGGGGCCGATCTCGGCAGTGACGAATGCGTCGTACCAGTCACGCTCGCCGAATTCACGCACGAGGGCGTCCCGCGTGAGTTTGTTGATGCGCTCCCGCGGCGCCCACCCCTCCACGAGGGTGTCGCCAATGTCGAACAGGACTGCGCGGAGCGCCACGCAAGTATCGTATCGACGCTCTCATGCTTGACTTCGAACAACTCGCGTTCATTGAGAAGTGGCGACTCCGGGCGGCCCGCGGGATCGTCGTCGCGCTCGACGGCACGCACGGCGACGTGCTGCTCACGATGCGCGTCGGCGAGGGATCGCCGCAGATCGACATGCGTGGCCGCGATGCGACAGGCGCGGTGCGAAAGTCGCGCCTCACGCTTGGCGATCGCGTGACCATCGCGATCGAGTACCGAGCGCGTGACGTTGGAAAGGCAAGCGGCCGGGGCGTATCGGGGAATCTCGTCGCGCCGGGGGCGAAGATCCAGGGAACCGTCGTCACCGCCGGGGAGATCGTCGCGGTCGACTGCGGCGCGCAGGTCCTCGTTTCCGGCGACACGCTTCCTCTGGCCAACCCCGGTGACGACGTCAGCTTCGTAATCGCCGACGAGGGCAAGGCGTACCTCATCCCAACACGCTAGCGAGGACGAGACAGCGCGCTCGCGCGCTGGTGAGGACGAGCGACGCGTGTATGAGCGAAGCTCTTACGCGCTAGCTGAGCTTTCCGAGCTCCTGGGCGATCTCCTCCTCATCGGGCACCTCGCGAAGCTGGTGCACGTCGATGTAGCGGCAGATGCCCTCCGCGTCGACAACGATGATCGCGCGCTCGGGCCGCCCGATCTCCTCGTTGAAAACGCCATACGCCTGCGACACCTTGCCATGAGGCCAGTAATCCGAGCACAGCGGGTACTGGACGCCACCGAGTGAATCGGCCCATGCCTTCAGCGTGTACACGGAGTCGCACAGGATGCCCACGACCTGGGCCTTGCCGCCGGCGAAGCGCTGCTGGAGCGCGTTCAGCGCGGGAGCTTCGCTGTTTCAGGTGTTTGTGAACGCGAACGCGAAGAATGCGAGGACGACACGCTGTCCGCGGAACGACGAGAGCTTGATCTCGCGCCCGTCGTGGGAGCGAAGTGTGAAATCTGGCGCGACGTCGCCGACCTTAAGTGTCTTTGTCTCGCTCGCGATCTTCGTGCGCCCCTTCGGTGCCTGCGGTACCACGCACCTAGACTAGCCGCATGCCGAAGATCGACGAGCGGCGTCGGATCACCGTCGATCGGCGGGCGTTCAACAACTACGCCGTCGTTTGTCCGTTCTGCGGCGAAAACGTCGGCCCACGCTTCGTGACCCGCGAACACCTCGACATCCCGCCGAACCCGCCGTATGCGGCGACGGTGCGGTGCCCGCGTTGCAAGGAAGAGTTCGAGGTGGTGTTCGGCGCGAGCTAGCGAGCGGGTGTCGCTAGTTCGTGACCGTGATGTAGAGGAAGACGCCCTCGTCTTCCATCCAGGTGACGGCATCGATGACCGGCCGCAGGTGGATCGCGTAGAGGCCCGGCGTCATCGGCGCACGCACCTGGAAGGTGAACGTCCCGACTCCGCCTGGCACGACCGTCGCCTCGGTCTGCGGCGCGACGCGGTTGTTTGACATCCAGTTCACACCGAGGGCCGCCCATTGGGCGTCGTCCTGGTTCACGGCGAGGCGGGCTTCCTGACCGAGCGTCCCGCGGATCCACGATTCGCTTCCTGAGTTGCGGAAGACGATCGAGAGTGGACCGCTCACCTGCCCAACGCGCAGCGTCGGGAACGCAGATTCGGAGACCCAGCGGCTGTGATAGTCGACGACCGTGGTGACGGAGATGAATACGCCTTGGTCCTCGAGCCACGCGACGCCGTCGACGACCGGCCGAAGCGGGATCCGCACGGTGCCGGCGCTGAACGGTCCCTTCAGGGTGAAGCTGAACGAGGCGATGCCGCCCGGGCCCACCGAGGCTTCGTTCTGCACAGCCACGCGGTTCGCCGAGGGCCATCCGATGTTC
>VBEY01000148.1 GCA_005889295.1 Chloroflexota bacterium
GGGCTCGATCCGCTGGGCATCATCGAGATGCGCGAGCTCCTCCGGCGTCTACGCGACCAGGGGAAGACGATCCTGCTCAGCAGCCACATGCTCGGAGAACTTGAGCACGTCGCGGACTGGCTGGTCATGCTCCACCAGGGCAAAGCGCTGTTCTGTGGCTCGGCCAAAGACCTGCTGACCCAACGCGTCGAGCTCGTGATCGAACCCGAGGATGCCGTGCAACGCGAACTGGTCACGAGGGTCGCGAACGAGGCCGGCTACGCGGTCACGCAGGAAGTTCAGACCTTGCGGATCACCTGCCCTGCCGCCTTCGCTGACACGTTGAAGCGCCTCACCAAGGAAGCCGGCGTGGTCGATCTGACCATCCGAGTGAAGGAGGCCAGTCTCGAACAGTTATTCCTGGCCTTGGTGAAGGGGGAGCACCCTTGACCTCGGTGATCCGTGCGTTTCGCAGCGAAGTGCTGAAGTTTCGCCGCTGGACCGTCCTCGCGGGATCCGCGGCGATGGTCGTGGTGAGCACCTTTATCGCGTACCTGACCTTTCACCAGATCGCGTCTGGAGCCACTGGCTCGGAAATGAGCGGTCTCATCGCAGCATTCCAAACGCCCCAAGGGTTGGTCGCCATCATCGGCCAGGCTCGATCCGTGATCCTCGCCATCGCACTCATTCAGGTGAGCGCCAATCTTGCGGCCGAATGGAGCCAGGGAACGGTGCGCAACCTGCTCGTTTCTGAGCCGCATCGCCTTCGGTGGCTGACGGGAAAGATGCTCGCGGTCGTGCTCTTCGTCCTGCTCTCGATGCTGCTCACCCTGGTCATCAGCGGCGGCTTCATCCTCCTGCTTGCGCAGGGGCAGGGCATCGACACCGCGGCCTGGACCTCGGGCCAAGGACGGCGCATCTTTCTGGAGTTCCTCGGCAACGAGACGATCGCTCTTATCGGCGTCGGGGCGTTGGGCACGCTCATCGCCATCCTGACCCGGTCGGTCGGAGCCGCCGTGGGGATCGGTCTGGCGTACATCTTGGTGCTCGAGGGGATCATCGCCGTCGTGGCACCGCAGGTGTCCCGATGGTTTCCGGGCCGAGTCTTCAACACCATCGTCGGGTCGACGGTGCCGCTCGTCGGCCCCAATCCTTCGCAGGGGTATCCGGCGGCGATGCTCGCGAGCCTCGCGTGGATTGCCGGCTTCGCTGTGATCAGCGCTCTGGTGTTTCGTCGACAGGACGTCACTGCGTGACCGCGCGCGGGGATAGCCGTTCATAGATGAAATTCGCCACCGTATTCCTGGTGCTCTTCGTCGTGGCTGCGGCGCTGGCTCCACTCGACGTTGTACATCTGTACCGGCGTAGGGAGCGCGATCCCTCGGTCGATCAGAACGAGCGTCTCACTGCCCTTGCCGGCGCCTCGCTGTACGTCCTCCTGGTCGCCATCGCCCTCACCATCGTTCAGCTGCCCGAGCAACTGCCCCTGCACTACCTGGTCGGGTTCCTCTTGATCCCGCCGGTCGCGCTCAAGCTCGCGAGCACCGGCTATCGCTTCACTCGCTACTACCTCGGCGGGGCGGTCGAAGGCCGTGCGGATGCGCCGCCCGCGCTCTTTCGCTTCATCGTCGCACCGCTCCTCGTCGCATCGACCCTCGTCGTGTTCGCCTCGGGGCTCGAGCTCTGGGCATTCGGGCTGGCGTATGGTCGCGAATGGATGACGGCGCACACCGTCGGTGCCGTCGTCTTAGTCCTGTCCAGCGGCGCTCACGTCACCGGCCACCTCCGCCGCTCCGCGGCGGCGGTGATCGAGGAGCTTCGAGCTTCCGCACCGCACGGCGCCTCCATCCGCCGCTCGATCGTGATCGGTAGCCTGGTCCTCGGCCTCGCCTTGGCACTGGCATCGCTGCTCTACGCCAGCCCATTCCCTCCTAATGCCGCGGGCGCGTGAGACAGCGGCGCGCACTACCTCTATCTCAGATGGCCAGATCAAACCGCGTAGGAGTGTGGACGCAGCCGCGTCTCGATGCCGTCGACGGTGAGGCTTGAGTCCGCGACGCCCATGGCTAGGTCATACAGATCCTCGGGCAACGCGAAGTCATACCCGTTGAGGTTGAGGAACGCGCGCAGCAGTACCACCGCGGTGCGCTTGTTCCCGTCCCGAAACGCTTGGTTTTGCGGCGACGCCCCAGAAGAGCGTCGCGGCCTGGCGGCAAAGCTACCTCGGCCGGGAGGGCACATGAGGCGTACGTGGAGGCTGCATCAATGAGCGGGAGCGAGGGTCAGCGCCAGACGAGAGCAGAAAACCAGATTGGCTGCGACCCGAGCGCGGCTCCACGACTCGACGACCGGCGATAGCCTGCCGACATGCGCTGGACGAGTCTCCTTCTAACGTGCGGCATCGTCGGGCCGCCCCTGTTCATCACGACCTTCCTCATTGAAGGCGCGACGCGCCCGGGGTACAGCTGGTGGCGTAACTACGTCAGCTCGCTCGCGACCAGCGAGACCGGCTGGGTACAGATCGCGAACTTCCTTGTGTGGGGCGCGCTCGCGATCGCCTTCTCGATCGGCGTCTTGCGCGCCGGGCTCACCCTCGCCGGTGTGCTCTTTTTCCTCTTCGGCGCGTTGCTCGTCATCGCCGGGCTGTTCGTCACCGATGGGAGCCTTGGATATCCACCCGGCGCGCCGGGGGAGCACACGGTCCATGGTGCCGTTCATGGAGTCGCGGGCCTCGGCGTGTTCAGCGACAACGCGCTCGTTGCCTTCGTCGTGTCGCGCCACTTCAGCCGACAGCCGGAGCGTGGTTGGTGGGCTGCGGCATCCGTCATCGTCGGCGCCGCTGTGATCGTCCTCTTCGTTGCCGCCACTGTCATCTCGGTGCTCGACGAGCAAGGTGTCGCGCCGAATGGCCCCACTGGGTTCGTCCAGCGGACAAGCATCGTCATCGGATTCGGCTGGATCGCCTTTGTCGCTTGGCGGCTGCGCCGGGACAGCAGTCGCCAGGCTGCACACATCGGCGACCAGACGACGACCGCGGTGCTCGGCACGTCGCCTAGGTAGGCGAGCGGCCGTGGCCACGCCCACAAGGTGAATGTGCAGGAACTCGAGAGCAGCTCTGCTGCTTACTGTCGGCTCGGTCCGGGGATTCCGAGCTGGGCGCAGATCGCACACACCAGTCAAGGTCCGAGCTCGCGGTGGCGCGGAATGGCGCTCACTCCCATAACGCGCTCGATGAGCGGCTGTGCCTCTCGGGCCTGACATCGTCAGCCCCCGCTACCAGCGAATCGGTCGGCGCCATTGCGGCGGGTGCACGAATGCGCGTTCGCCGTCCGCGCGTGCACGCGGTTGTGACTCGCGAGGAGATGCAGGTGCGAGGCGGAAGTCGTCGACGACGCGCACGCACCAGGTGTAGCGCCGGCCGGTTCCCTCGCAGCGGCCGTTCAGCGCGCTGGGAGGGTCGTCGCTCAGCGCTCAGTTGATGACGAGCTTCTGGAACCTGTCGATTCGGTCGACGAGACGCTGAATCGCTGCGGCGAGCTCGACTCGACCCTCCGCGATGTTCGTCGCGATCGCGTCAGCGAAGTTCGCTGGCGGTGGCGGCGTGCCTCCCTGAGCGTGAAGGTCCCCCTGCAGGCCGTGCAGCGCGTTCTCAAGCTCGAGGACGCCATCGTTGTGAATTTGCGTCCATAGCGTGTGCGTCGCCTCGTTCATTTCCGCGCCGCGGTCCATGACTGCTTCGTGGAACGCGCGCTGTGCGGGCGGAACTCTGCGCAGCCATCTGTAGACCGCGTCTTCTTCGTCCTCGGCGGCGAGCGCGAACGAGTCCGCGCGGGCGATGTCACGGAGCGATGCATCGCGTCGGCCAATCGTCGATCGCTCGAGGTCGTCCGGTTCGGGCGCCGCCGCCGCCAGGAGCGTCTCCGCCGCGGCCACGGCCGCCGCATGTACGTCACGTGCTGCGCGGAGGAGGTCGGCGGCTGCCGCACGGTGGCGTTCAGCTGTCTCGGCGATCGAACGCGCAAACTCCTCCCGATCATCCAGCCGCTCGACGCAGCCCTGGACCCACTCGCACGCGCCGAAGAAGAAGCTCGCGTCCTCCTGGACCGCCTGCTCGGCGCGTTCCTTGTCGTCGTGTGTGCCGCTGTAGAAAAGCTCGAAGGAGCGCCTCGTCGCTCCCGCGAGTCCGTCGGCGCCTTCGGCCGCCTTCTCCGCCGCACGGAAGAGCACGGATAGCTCAGAGCGCCGTTCGGCCGGCGGACCCGGGAACTCTTGATCGATCCGACTCGTCAAGTACTGAGCGTGATCGCGAATGAGCTGCGCGATTTGTGACCACCCGCGTACCTCTGCGGGCCTGAGCGCCTCGCGGCCGCGCGCGACGATTGCGGCGATGCTCCACTCGAGCG
>VBEY01000149.1 GCA_005889295.1 Chloroflexota bacterium
TGGCGCACACCGTGGTCCGGGCGGGGATCCCGCCGGGGATCCCCGGGCTCCAGGTCGTGAGGCGGTCCGACGGAATGAGGGTGAAGTTGCCGGGCGTCGGGGTGGGCCCGGGTGTGAACGTGGGCGCCGGTGTCGGCGGAACCGTCGGTGTTGGTGTCCCCACGGGTGTCCCTACGGGTGTGCCTACAGGAGTCGGAGACGGCCCAGCCGCGGCAACCACGACTGTCGCCGCCGAGTTGTTGTAGGTATAGAGCGTGGTCCATCCTTGAGAGAAGACACCGACCTGCACGTCATACGTTCCGGTCGCCGTGCCCAACGGCACTTGCCAGGTCGTGGGATAGCTGCGCTGCTGACCGGCTGAGAAGTTCTGGTTCTCGAACCACACCTGGTAAACCTGCGACCCGCTCGCGGAATGCACCTCGATGTCGACGACGATCCCGGTCGTCGCCGTCGCACTCGTCACGAGCGCGGTCAGGTTCGTCGATCCGCCGGCCGGCACGCTCACCGGCGCGACGGAAGCGGCCGTCACGAAGCTAATCGGGCCGGGTGGTGCGGCCGTCGCCGTGGCTGTCGGCGCCACGGTCGGGGTGGGCGCCACGGTGGGTGCAATCGTCGGTGCGATGGTGGCAGTAGGGCCGGGCGTCGCCGAGCTCGGCCGCGGCGTGACCGTCGCCTGGGGGTTCGTCTGGACGGGAGGCGCGACCGTCGCGCTCGCCGCAGGGGCGACCGTCGGCGCTGCCGTCGGGGTCGCCTGGAGAGCTGGCGGGGCCGCGGCAGCGGGCGCGGGGGCCACGGTGAAGTTGGCCGCCTCGGACTTGGAGCTGTAGAGCGTCTTCCATCCTGGCGAGAAGGCGCGGAGGGTGACCGTGTACGAGCCGAGGGTCGCGCTCGATGGGACCTGCCAGGTGGTCGCGTAGGTTTGGGTCTCGCCGGCGCCGAAGTGTTCGCCGTCGAACCACCTCTGGTACACAAGAGTGGACCCGCCCGGCGCGTAGACCTCCATGCCGACGACCGCTGTGGCCCCGATCGCCGCGGCGAACGATGCGCGTAGGACGACTGCACCGCCCTGGTTCGCGTTCACGGGATCCGCGAACCCACTGAGCGTGAACGTCGGCACTGCCTGATTCGGCCGCGCGCCGACTTCGATCTTCTCGGGCGTGCCGGACGCGCCCACGACGGTGATGAGGCTCATGATGCCGTCGTCTTCGAGCCACGTAACACCATCGGCGACCGGACGCAGGCGGAGCACGTAAATGCCGGGTGTCGTCGGCGCTTTCACCTTGAACGTGAATGTCCCGACGGACCCCGGCCCAACGGTCGGCTCGAGCTGCATCGCCACGCGGTCTTTCGTCGGCCAACCGAAGCCGAGGGTGCTCTGGGCCTTGTCGTCACTCGCGACTCCGAGGTTGACCTGCTGGTTCGGCGACCCGCGGACCCACGTTTTCGCCCCGGTGTTGCGGAGGGTCACGGTCATCGCGGTCACCTCTCCGGGACGAAGGGTCGGGTGGCCGGACTGCCCAACGAGCTGGCTATGGAAGCCGAGATCGCTGGCGAGCACGAGGACGATCGGGTCGTCCTGCAACCAGGTGACCCCATCGATGACGGGGCGCATCGGGATGCGATAGACCCCGGGTGTGGTCGGTGCGCGGACCGTGAACGTGAAAGTCCCGATCATTCCCGGAAGAACAAGGTTCTCGGCGGTCGCGGCGAGACGGTTCGGCCTGATCCAGGAGACCGCCATGCCATCGTCGGCAAATTTCGTTGAATCGCTGCTCACGCCCAGAGTCACCTGTCTGTCGGTCCCGCGCTGCCACGGTGCGAGACCGGTGTTCCGTACGCGGACCGTGTACGACGTCGTCGCGCCGGGCGCGAGAGTCGGCGACGGTCCTTGATCGACGAGCTCGCTGCGGAAGGCGAATGCGATGGTCGAAGGTGAGACGGTCAGGGCGACGAAGCCCGAGCCGGCCAGGATGACGGCGAGGATCACGCCAGCCGTGACGGTCCGAACGAAAGCGACCCCCAGGCCGTGCGCGCTGATGCTCCTCGGCTCGTACATCTAGGCGACAGGCGAGGACGGCCTCGGGCGGTCCTCCCTCTTCCTCATGGCGTACATCGGATGCATGAATAGAGGCCGGTCAAACGGTGTACGAGGGAGAAACAGGTCCGGGGACCGTCCTAGGACGAGCGGACCTTCGACGCATGACCGTCGCGTGCTTGCTTGGCGCCTCGTTACGTTCCCCGCACCCATAAATGAGTGCAGCCATTGCGCCCGAAGGCAGGAAAGTCGCGCCGCCGGAGGCCCGCGGCGCGACCACGCGGTCCTATCTCGGCTTCACCCGAAGGGCGGCGACGGCGATCTCCCTCACGCGATTCCGGCCGCCACGTCCAGACCGTTTTGCGACGACAACGTCCTAGTTCTTGTCACGTTGACGGCGTAGTGTTCCGATCCACGTTCAAGCGAGGAAGTACCCCCAGTGGCGAAGCCCGTCCGCCGCTCTTCACGGCGCCACAGCCGCGCAACGAGCAGGCAGACGTTCCCGAGCCACCGCGGGCCCCAGAACCGGAGGCAAGAAGGGATATGCAGCAGTACCAACGCGATACGCACGCAAGTAGTACCGGTGACCTGAACGCGTCGCTGGGACGCGGGTCGGAGTTCGAAGGAAAGCTCGCCTTTGAGGGCAAAGTCCGGATCGACGGCACCTTCACCGGTGAGATCTCGACGAACGACACCCTGCACATTGGCGAGGGCGCCAAGGTCTCGGCTGAGATCACCTGCGGCACCGTGATCGTCGAGGGCGACGTCGTCGGGAACATCAAGGCTTCCGGCGCGGTCGAGCTTCACCGACCGGCGAAGGTCCGCGGCGACATCACGAGTCCATCTCTCTCGATCGAGAAGGGTGTGGTCTTCGAGGGCCGCTCCAAGATGGAGAGCATCGAGTCGTCGAACGTCGTCAACCTGCGCGCGGCGAGTGACGAAGCCTAAGCAACAGAACCCGGAGACCTAAACCGTGCAAGGCGTCCTCGCGCTCGATCGGGTCACCGTCCGCGACGCGGATTTCAGCCGCGCCGCATTCGAGCGCTTCGCGCCGAACGGTTGTGTCTTCGAGCGCTGCGACTTCCGCGGCGAGCTCTTCGACGAGCGTCTGCAGACGCTCTTTGCGAGCAGAAGGCAGAGCATCTTCCGCGAGTGCCGGTTCGACGGCGCGGACCTCCGGGGCGTCCGACCCGGTCAGGCGCGGTTCGAGCGATGCAATTTCGCCCGCACGAATATCGACGGCTGGATTTCCGCATGCGCGGAGTTCGTGGACTGCACATTCAGCGGGCCGATCCGTAACGTCGCGTTCCACGGCAAGCCGTGGGGGCACGCGGCCGAGCGGATCGACCCGGTGCGAGCCACGAACGCATTCACCGGCAACGACTTCTCGAGCGCTGACCTCATGGGTGTGCTCTTCGTCAACGGGATCGACGTGAAGGCCAACGTCTGGCCCAAGGGCGATACCTACGTCGTCCTGGACCGGATCCACCAGCGGGCGACGAGGGCCCGGGCCGCGATCCTCGAGTGGCGCGACCACGAGGCGCGCAACGAGGCTCTCGCGATGCTCCAGCAGGTCGCCTTCGTGTTCATTCACCAGAACGGCGTCGCGACACCGCGCGCGGACGACCGCTGGCCGGCGACTCCTGAGAACCAGCGCAAAGTCTGGGAGACGCTCGAAGCCGTCCTCTAGGAAGGGCCTACGGGGCCCATCTTCGCCCCTTAATACGACGTCAATGCGCCCTCAATCTGGGGGTGACTTACTCGCACGCTGAGCCTTCGGGGAGCGTGGTTCCTGATCGAGGCGGTGGGGTGTTCGTGGCGGTAGCACACATCCCGTACACGGCGTCGAGCGCGGCTGAGATCACACGCGGGCGAGAGGTCGACGCGCTGTGTGAGGGTGCGGCCTTTTTGTGCCGGGCGGGAAACCGCGTCGCGGCGCTCGCGCTTCTCTGGGCGGCCGTGGCGGTTGACCCGACGAGCGTCCGGCCTCACCGCCGCTTGGCCGCGATGCTGGCCAACGCCGGCGACGTCGACGCCGCGGCAGATGAATACGGACGCTTCATCGAGTTCGTCCTGAAGCAGGGCCAAGTTCGCCGCGCCGCCGACGAGCTCGCGTACGGGATCGCGGCCCTGGGCGATGTTCCCAAGCTTCATCAGGCCGCCGCGCATCTCATCACTCTCGGCGATATCGCGCGCTCACTCAGTGAGTCGGCCTCGACGGCGGACGAGCCGACGGAGCTCGCGCCCTTCATGGCCCTCCCGGGCGGGAGGCCGACCGGCAACGGTGAACCGCGGCACGGACACTCCGAACCTCCTGCGCCCTTGGCCACCGCTGTGCCGGTCAGCACCGATCCGTCGGTGGCGTTTGAGGAGGTGGCACGCCGGGTCGATGCGATGGGGCTCCGCCGGGTCGGCTTCATGAGCGCCGCGTCTGGTGAGGGCGTGAGCACGACCGCGCTCGGAACTGCGCGTGCGCTTGCCGGGCTGCGACGAGAAGCGGTGCTACTGGTTGACGCGAACTGGCTCCGCCCGTCGCTGACCGCCGATGCCGGCCTCGAATCCGCATCGGGGTTGGCCGACTATCTCGCGCGGCGAGCATCGCTTGCGTCGGTGGTCCAGCCGGCAGGGCGAGCGCGGGTCGCCTTCCTGCCCATCGGAGATCGCGCCGCCGCGGAACCGACTCTTCCCGCCGTCTCATCGTTCCTTGCGACGGACGCCGCGTCCTTTCAGACCA
>VBEY01000052.1 GCA_005889295.1 Chloroflexota bacterium
CCCAGGTCGTCTACCCGACCGACCCGTCGACCCGAGCGTTGACCGGCGCGGCGCCGACAACGACTCTGGTTAAGGTCACACCGCATCCGATGCACTACGACGACATCTGCCTTATGGGAACGGGCTGCATCACAAGCCAGGGCAACCGCAACCTCGCCGATTTCTTCGTGGTCACCGTCGACAGCACGGGTGCGGCCGAGATCGTCTACGACGACACGTCAAATGGGCTCATTCAGACTGCGGCCGGGCTGGTGGAGCCGCCGCATTTCGTCGACCACCCCGGCGCGGGCGTGATCACGATTGCCCGTCAGGCAGGTGGACTGGGGCTTCTCGGTACGGCGGTCACGGGTCCGTCGAATGCGCCGGTTAGCGGGTTGGCTGATCCGTCAGGCGACGCCCTCTTCCCGGTGATCGGCGGCGGCGAACAATCAGGAATGGACATCCTCGGAACGACGCTGCGGCTCTCCGACGACAGGCGCTTCCTCAGCGTCACCACAAAGGTGATCGATCTTTCGAACCCGGGCGCCACCGCGCTCTCCATCACGGGCACCAATTTCCTTCAGTACGTGACCCGCTGGCAGTTTGGCAACACGATCTACTACGCGGCGATGGAGAACACGCTCGCCAAACGGCCTACCTTCTACGCCGGGAAGGCGCAGAGCATCGATCTCTGCTCGGTCTCCGCCTGCTTTCCGCACGTCATCACGTATCCGGAGCCACATCTCGGTGGAAACTCCGAGTCGGGGACCATCAACTGCCCCGCAACGCCCTCAGTTTTCAATCCCTGCACCGTGACCGTCGAGGTCCGGGTCGGCGACGTCGGCATGACGCCTGCGACGGCCGCCGCGAGCCTGCTCGAAGAGGTCGGCACCTATGCGTTGGCGTCCACGATCCGGCAGGGTGCCGAGACGAACGCGACCGCGGAGTCCGACACCGTCCCTCTCGAGATCGACGGCGTGTGCTGCTTCAACTTCAAGGCCTCAGTCCAAAACGGCCCGCCGCCACCGTGCCACGAGGCGGACGGCAAGGGCGACATCCACTCGAAGGGCAACGGCAAGGCGAGCTTCTCGATGGACAAGGATCGGTGCGAGGACCTCGACGTCGAGGACGTGCATTCCCAAGATGCCGCGGCGAACATGAACTTCCAGTCGACCGAGATCCTGTCGGCCATCTTCAATGACGCGACCGACAGCGTGACCTTGCTCGGCAACGGCACCGACAACGGGAACCCGGTCACGTTCACGGCCGTCGCTGTTCACGGCCTTGCGGGTGTCGGCGCTTTCAGCCTGATCCTGAGCGACGGCTATACCAACAGTGGAACACTGCTCGACGGCAGCATCCAGCTTCATTAGGGAAACGGACTCCGTAACTCGAGACGGGCAGGGCGAGGCGCGGCGGCACCCGCCCTCGCCCTGTACCGGCGACCGACAAAGCCATCGGCGCCGAGATTGAACGTAGAGTGACCGCGACATGACTTCCGGTCGGCACTTTCTGCAGATCCCCGGTCCGACGAACGTGCCGGAGCGGGTTCTCCGAGCGATGGATCGACCGGTGCCGGATCACCGCGGGCCGGAGATGCCGAGCCTCGTCGCCGAGATCCGGGCGGGCCTGCGCCGCGTTTTCAAGTCGGAGCAGGGCGAACCCGTGATCTTCCCGGGCAGCGGCACCGGCGCCTGGGAGGCCTCGCTTGTTAACACACTGAGTCCCGGAGAGCGCGTCTTGAGCTTCGAGAACGGTCACTTCGCGCGGCTGTACGCGGAGGCTGCGCGCCAGCTCGGCATGCAGGTGGATGAAGTCAAACTGCGTTGGGGTGACGCAGTCACCCAATCAGACGTTGAGGAGAACCTCAAACCCGAGCACCGTGCCGTATTGATCGTCCACAACGAAACTTCGACCGGAGTGACGACGGATCTTGGCGCGGTGCGGCGCGGCATCGACCGGACCGGACGCGATCCGCTTCTCCTCGTCGACGTCGTCAGCTCGCTTGGGTCGATCGATTTCCGGATGGACGAGTGGCGTGTCGACGTCGCGCTGACCGGCACCCAGAAGGGACTCATGCTGCCGCCGGGCGGGGCCATCCTCTGCGCGGGACCACGAGCGCGCGAGGCGGCAGAGAAGAACCGAACGCCTAGGTATTTCTACGATTGGCGACCGGTCATTCGCGACATGCAGCAGGGATTCTTTCCCTACACCCCCGCCACACTCATGCTCTTCGGGCTTCGCGAGGCGCTGCGGATCCTGTTCGAAGAAGGACTCGACGAAGTCTTCGCGCGTCATCTGCGGCTTGCCCAAGCCACCCGGCAGGCGGTGCGTGCGTGGGGCCTGGGCCTCCTCGCAAGCGACGCGGCTCGCGCCTCCAACTCGCTCACCGCCGTCGTCGTCGGCGGCGTCGACTCGAACGATGTTGTCAAAGTGGCGGCGCAGCGGTTGAACCTGGCGCTCGGTGTCGGCCTGGGTCAGCTTCGCGGCCGTGTCTTCCGAATCGGTCACCTCGGATCCCTGAACGAGCTCGAGGTTCTGGCGACTCTCGCTGGGACCGAGCTCACTTTGCTCTATTGCGGCCAGCCCATCGAGCTTGGCGTCGGCGTCGCGGCCGCCCAGCGTTTCTTCGCCGGAATCGGCGGGGCTGGGGAACGGCAACCCGCGAAGCCGCGTGACGCCACCGCCGAGCGGGTCGGCTGAAGCCGCGATGCGAGTAACCAACCGCGCCGATAAGCCTCTCGGCGACGTCGTCCCGGGCGTGCGGCGCGCGATCTACTTCGATGCGGCGGAAGGATCGGGTCAGCTGTCGTTCGGCGCCGCCGAGATCGATCCGGGCAAAGAGATCCCGGTCCACCGGCACAAGGTGGGCGATCGCTACGTGGAAGAGGGCTTCTTTGTCCTCGAAGGTGAGGGCGAGGTTCGCGTAGGCGACCAAGCCATGCCCATTCGCGCCGGATCCTTCTGCGTGATGTCGCCGGCGGAAGGCTTCCACAGCATCCGCAACACGGGAGACAGAGCACTCAGGTTCGTGATGTGTTTCGCGGGCACGCGCGTCCAGATGGAGCGCAAGGCCTAGGTTCGGAGAGGGAGAACTGCCGTGGCGGCAGACCAGCCAATAGTCCACCCGTACATCCCCAACTCGATCCCAGCCATCAAGGCAGAGATGCTCGCGGCTATTGGGGCATCGAGCGTGGAAGACCTCTACGCGGACATCCCCGAGTCCCTCCGGCTACGCCGGCCGCTCGACCTTCCGCCGCCATATCGCTCCGAGGTCGAGCTGGTTCGACACGTGGGAGGACTGCTCGATCGGAACGTCTCCGCCCGGGAGGTCATCTCCTTTCTCGGAGCCGGTTGCTACCAACATCACGTGCCTGCGATCTGCGACGAGATCAACTCGCGAGGCGAGTTCCTCACCGCCTATGCCGGCGAGCCGTACGAAGACCACGGGCGCTTCCAAGCGCTCTTCGAGTACGCGTCGATGATGGGCGAGCTGCTCGAGATGGACGTCGTCAACGTCCCGACCTACGACGGCTTTCAGGCTGCCGCGACCGCTCTCCGGATGGCGGCTCGGATCACCGGCCGCTCGCGGGTCCTGTTGCCGGCCAGCATTGGCCGCGACAAGTTGAGCAAGATTCGCGAATACTTGAAGCCGGATCTCGCGGTCGGGCTCACGCCCTACGACCCCGCCACCGGCGAGGTGAGCGTGCCGAAACTGCAGGGCGCGCTGGGTGCGGACACGGCAGCCGTCTTCCTCGAGAACCCCAACTATCTGGGAGTTATCGAGACGGAGGCGAGGGGGATCGTCCGGCTCGCGCACGAGGCGGGCGCGCTCGCGGTGATCTCGGTCGATCCAAGCACCCTCGGCGTCCTTGCTGCCCCGGCGAGTTTTGGCGCCGACATCGTGTGCGGCGACATCCAGCCGCTCGGGATTCACGCGCACTACGGTGGCGGCCACGCCGGTTTCATCGCGACTCATGACGAAGAGCGTTTCGTCAACGAGTACCCATCGCGGCTGTTCGGTATCGCGCCAACGATCGTCGATGGCGAATACGGGTTCGGCGACGTGGCCTACGACCGGACCAGCTTCGCGAAACGCGAGCTGGGCAAGGAGTGGGTCGGGACCGCGGCGGCCCTCTGGGGGATCACCGCAGGCGTGTATCTCGCGCTCATGGGCCCGCAAGGGATGACCGAGCTCGGCGAGGGGCTCATGGCTCGGACCCGTTACGCGATCGATGCGTTGGGTGTGATCCCCGGCGTGACGATTCCTTTTCGCAAGCGCCACCACTTCAATGAGTTCGTCGCCGATGTCTCAGCGGGTGGGCGCACGGTCGCCGAGGTGAACGCCGCACTCCGAGAGCGCGGCATCTTTGGCGGCGCCGACCTCTCAGTCCAGTTCCCGGAGCTCGGCCAAGCCATGCTCGTCTGCGTCACGGAAGTCCATGTACGGGCCGACATCGACCGCCTCGCAGCAGTGCTCAAAGAGACGCTCCGATGAGCAGAATCCCGAAAGAGCGCAAGGTACAGAACGTCCACCGTTCCGCAGGTCCGCCCCGGCCGATCGGCCCGAAGCCGGTCCCGAAGCGTTTCCATCAAGCCCGTTGGGACGAGCCGATCATCTTCGAGCTCTCAACGCCTGGCGCCCGGGGCATCCTTCCGCCCCCCGTCGAGGCCGGCATTCGCGAGGCCGTCGGCGATCCAGCAGCCGCGCTCCCGAAAGGTGTCCGGCGCGAGCGACCGCCCGCCCTTCCGGAGCTCTCGCAGATCCACGTCCTCCGCCACTACGACCGGCTATCGCAAGAGACCTTGGGGGTCGACCTCAACATCGATGTCGGTCAAGGAACCTGCACGATGAAGTACTCGCCAAAGGTCAACGATCAGCTCATTCGCGGTCCGAAGGCTGCCGACCTGCACCCACTTCAGGACGAGTCCACCGTCCAGGGAATGCTCGAGATCATGTGGCGCCTCGAACGTCTGCTCCGCGAGATCAGCGGGATGGACCGTTTCACGCTCCAGCCGGGGGCCGGCTCGGCCGCGATCTGGGCCAACCTCGCGATGATCCGAGCCTTCCACGCCGCACGGGGTGAAGCCGATCGACGCGACGAAGTCATTACCACTCTGTTTTCGCACCCATCAAACGCCGCCTGCGCGAAGACGGCCGGCTACAAGGTCATCACGCTCCGTCCCGACGCCCAGACCGGTTACCCATCGCTCGACGCGCTGAACGCGGCCGTGTCGGGTCGGACGGCCGCGCTTGTCATCACGAACCCCGAGGACACCGGGATCTTCAACCCGCACATCGAGTCATTCGTGCAGGCTGTCCACGATGTGGGCGGTCTCGCCTGCTACGACCAGGCGAACGCGAACGGCATCCTCGGCATCACCCGGGCGCGCGAGGCAGGCTTTGACCTCTGCCACTTCAATCTGCACAAGACGTTCTCGACGCCTCACGCCGGTGGGGGGCCCGCCGCCGGTGTGTGCGGGGTCACATCCGAGCTCGCACGCTTCCTCCCGACCCCGACGGTCGAAGGCGACGGCGAGCGCTTCTGGCTCGACCACGACCGCCCCGACTCGATCGGAAAAGTCCGGCCGTGGTACGGAGTCGCGCCGAACATCGTCCGCGCGTACGCCTGGATCATGAGCCTGGGCGCCGCTGGGCTGCGTGAGGTCGCAGAGATCGCCGTACTCAACAACAACTACCTGATGAAACGAGTCCTCGAGATCCGCGGTGCTGCTGCGCCGTACGCGGAGGGTCATCGCCGGATCGAGCAGGTCCGCTACTCCTGGGAAGAACTTGCGCGCGAGACCGGCGTCCACACCGATGAGATCGGCCTCCGCGCTGCCGACTTCGGGGTCCACTACTGGCTGAGTCACCATCCGTGGGTCGTGCCGGAGCCGTTGACGCTCGAGCCCACCGAGTCCTACTCGAAAGACGACCTGGACGAATACGCGGCGATCCTCCGCCACGTCGCCGGCGAGGCCTACACAGATCCCGAGATCGTCCACACCGCTCCTCATCGGAGCACCGTTCATCGCGTGGACGACAGCGCGCTCGACGATCCGGCGCGGTGGGCGATGACGTGGCGGGCGTATCGACGCAAAGTTGGCGCGCCCGCATGAGCGAGAATGCCTGATCGAGATGAGTAGCCTCGGCCCAATTCCGTTGGCCGCGTCCGGCGAACGAAAGTCTGGGTACTTCACGTTCGCCACCGATCCGGGCCTCGCGAAGTACTCGTGGCCCTTCTTCAGCATCACTGGACGCCGCGATGGCCCCACGTTCCTGATTACAGCCGGCATCCACGCCGCTGAATACACCGGGATCGACGCTGCGATCCGTCTCGGCAACCTGCTCAACCCGGCGCAGGTGCGGGGCCACGTGGTGATCATTCCGTTGCTCAATCGGCCGGGTTTCTACGAGCGCAGCATCTACGTGAATCCGGAGGACAACGACAACATGAACCGTGTGTTCCCCGGGCGACCCGATGGCACATGGAGCGAGCGGTTCGCGCACTCTCTCCTCAACGAGGTCGTCGCGCGATGCGAGTACGCGGTCGATCTCCACGCGGGCGACATGATCGAGGACCTCGTCCCATTCGTGACCTATCGAGAGACGGGTGACGAGCGCGTGGATGCCCGAGCGAAGCAGATGGCGGAGGCATACGGCGCGGAGTGGTTGGTGCGAGCCATGCCGACCGGCGAGCGCGCTGGCTTGCTCTTCGCAGCGGCGGCTGCGCGGGGCGTCGCCGCCATGATCGCCGAATCCGGAGGGATCGGTCAGCTCGAAGCGGACGCCGTTGCACGCCACGTCAACGGCGTCCAGAACATCCTTCGCACCGTCGGCGTGCTCGACGGCGAGCCAGCTCGCGTGTCGCAGCCGCGAGTTCTGAACCGGTTCGAGTGGCTACGTTCGCCCTTCGAAGGCCTCTTCCGCTGCGCCGTCCACGTTGGGGACCGGGTCCGGAAAGGTCAGGCACTCGGCGAAATGGTCGACCTCCTCGGGAAACCCCTCGGTCGGATCGAATCCCCGGTCGAAGGGATCGTGCTCTTCGTGGTCACGAGTCCGGCGATAAAGAAAGATGGACTTCTTCTGGGGGTAGGCGTTCCCGAATAAAGGCGCGGCCGGTGTTATGCTGCCCGCCGTTTCAAGGGGGAGGAATGGCAGGATGAGAAACCCAACCATGAGCCGCCGCGCGCTGTTGCGCGCCGCCGGGGCCGCCACGATCGTCGCGGCGTGCACACCGGTCGCGACGCAACCGGGCGCGACGCAAACCGGCACAACGGCGACGACGAAGCCAGCGGGAGCGACGGGGACGCTGACGTTCCTCTGGGGCGGCGACACCGACAAGCTCGATCCGCCGGCCATGACAACCCAGGAAGGCTTCATCGCCACCACGGCGCTGTACGAAGGTCTCGTCAGGTACAAGCCCAACAGCACCGATGTCGAGCCCGCCCTCGCCGAGCGCATGCCGGACATCTCGTCCGACGGCCTCGCCTACACCTTCCATTTGCGGTCGGGGATCAAGTTCCACGACGGCTCGCCGCTCACGGCCGAGGCTGTCGCGTTCTCGTTTGACCGGAGCATCAACAAGGACAACCCCCTCTTCAAGGAGGCGCAAGCCGCCGGCGGGTTCCCGTTCATCGACGACTACATCGGAAACGTCGTGGCCAAGGTCGAGGCGACAGGACCGCTTGACGTCCGCTTCACCCTGCGGCGCAAGTTCTCGCCGCTGGTCCCGAACCTCGCGATCCCGCCTGGGTTTGTCATCTCGATGGAGGCGCTGAAGAAGTACGGCAGCAAGATCAACGAGAACCCCGTGGGGACCGGCCCCTTCAAGTTCGTCGAGTGGAAGAAGGACGACCACATCACGGTCGAGAACTTCGATGGCTATTGGGGCGACAAGGCGAAACTGCAGCGCATCATCTTCCAGCCGGTCCCTGAGGCCTCCGTCCGGATCTTGAAGATTCAACGGGGCGAGGGCGACGTCGCCTGGCCGTTCGATCCGAAGGATGCCCCGTCGGTCAAAGGAAAGGCCGATACGGACGTGCTCGAGCAGCCCGGCCTCAATGTGAACATGGCCGAGTTCAACCTGAAGAAGCCGCAGTTCCAGAACAAGCCGCTGCGCCAGGCGCTGAATTACGCGATCAACAAGCAGGAGCTCGCGGACAAGCTCTACAGCGGCGCGGGCGTCGCCGCGGTCGGGGTGCTCCCGGCGACTTCCTGGGGCTTCGATAGCACGTTGAAGGGCTACACGTACGACCCCGAGAAGGCAAAGGCACTCCTGAAGGACGCCAAGTACGGGGGCGAGACGATCACCCTCGATTCGTACACGATCCCACGGGGCTACAACCCCCAGGGCGCAAAGCTCGCCGAAGCGATTCAGCAGTATTTCCAGGCGGTGGGCGTCAAGAGCGAGATCAAGACGACGGAGTGGACCGAGTACCGCAAGATCCGGCGTCAGGGCGAGCTGAACGTCGCGTTCGGCGGATGGCAGGCGGACACCGGAGACCCCGAGAACTTCCTCGGCGTGTTCTTCTACAGCAAGAACCAGGGCGGCGTGAACACCTCCTTCTACGGCACTCCTGAGGTGGACAAGCTCCTGGAGCAGGCGAACGAGGAGACCGACACACCGAAGCGGAAGGCGCTCTTCAATCAGGCGGAGGCAAAGATCGTTGACGACGCACCGTGGCTCTTCATCAGCCATATGAAGCAGCAGGTGGCCATCCGCAAGCGTGTGAAGGACTTCGTCCTGCAGCCGACCTACATCTACTACTTCAACAAGGTCAGCGTGAGTTAGCGGGGTGCGTCGCCGCTCGAGCGCCTAGAACGTGCGCGGTTACATCCTGCGACGGATCGCGTACGTGCTGCCGGTGCTGCTCGGCGTCGTCACCGTTGTCTTCCTCGCGTTGCGGCTCATCCCGGGCGATCCGGCGATCGCTCTCGCCGGGGAGAAGGCGAGCGCCGAGCAGATCGAGCAGATGCGCGAGGCGCTCGGTCTGAATCGGCCGCTGCCCGTTCAGTACGTCGAATTCGTCGGCCGTTTGGCGAGCGGGGATCTCGGGCGGTCGATCCGGACCGGGGGCGACATCCGGCAAGAGCTCATCGAGAACTTTGCCCCGACGATCGAGCTCTCGATCGCCGCGCTCCTCATCGCGCTCGCCGTCGGGTTGCCGGCGGGCATCCTCGCCGCGCTGCGACGGCGGACGCCGATCGAGTACGGGACGATGATCGGGTCGCTGGTCGGCATTTCGATGCCGGTGTTCTGGATCGGGCTGATGCTCATCTACTGGCTGGGCGCGCGTGCAGAGTGGTTCCCGCTCTCAGGTACCGCGAGCGCCGGACTCGACATTCCCGCGCGAACGCACTTCTACACGATCGACGGATTGCTCACCGGTGACCTCGCCGTGTTCGGGGACGTCCTCTGGCATCTCGTGCTTCCCGCGATCACCCTCAGCACGATCACGATGGCCATCGTCTCGCGTATGGCGCGGTCGAGCATGCTCGAGGTCCTGGGCAGCGATTACCTCGTGACCGCGCGCGCGAAAGGCCTCTCGGCACGGATGGTTGTCCTCCGTCACGCGCTCAAGAACGCTCTCATTCCGGTCGTGACCGTCATCGGGCTGCAGCTCGGAGCGCTCCTCAGCGGGGCGGTCCTCACCGAGACGGTCTTCGGCCGAGTCGGTGTCGGCCGTTACGTTCTGAACGCCATCACGGCCCGTGACTACCCCGTCGTGCAGGCGACCGTGATCGTCGTCGCGCTCTTCGTCGTCGTCATCAGTCTCATCGTGGACCTCGTGTACGCGATTCTGGATCCGCGCATCCGGTACGCCTGACATGGCGCGCGCCAGCGCCACCGCCGTGCCGTCGCCGGTCGACGCCGGAGCGCAGGCGGCGCCATCCCTGTGGGTAGCGGCTCGCCGGCGCTTCCTGCGCTCCGCAACCGGAATGCTCGGTGCGACTCTGCTGGTGCTCTTCGGGCTCATGGCGATCTTCGCCGGGCAGGTGAGCCCCTACGACCCGATCCACCAGGATTTCCGTATCGAGCGCGAGGCCCCGAGCGCAACGCACCTGATGGGAACAGACGAGTTCGGCCGTGACGTGTTCAGCCGTGTTGTCTGGGGCGCGCGGGTGTCGCTGCAGGCCGGCGGGGTCGCCGCGAGCATCGCGCTGGTGGCGGGTCTGTTTCTGGGCATGACCGCCGCGTACTACCGCGGACGAACCGACGGCCTCGTCATGCGTTTGATGGACGTGCTCCTGTCGTTCCCGTATCTGCTTCTCGCGATCGGGATCGTCGCGATCCTTGGCCGGGGCCTGCTCACCGCGATGATCGCCATCGGCATCGTGTACATCCCGAACTACGCGCGCGTCGTTCGGGGCGCCGTGCTCTCTGTTGGTGCGCGCGATTTCGTCGAAGCCGCCCGCGCCGTCGGCGCGCGTGACAGACGGGTCATGTGGCAACACGTCCTGCCGAACGTCCTTGCCCCGATCATCGTCCAGGCGACGCTCAACGTCGGCACCGCGATCATCGACACCGCGGGTCTCAGTTTCCTCGGCCTCGGGACGCAGCCGCCGACGCCTGACTGGGGCAACATGTTGTCGGCCGGCCGGAGTTACATCATCGACTCGCCGTGGATCGCGACGTTCCCCGGCCTCGCGATCCTCGCGACGGTGCTCGCCTTCAACCTCGTGGGCGATGCTCTCCGTGACGCGCTCGACCCGCGCCTCTTGTGACTGCCGCCGGCAACTCCTCTAGCGAAGTGTCTGCGAACAAGGAACAATAGTTATCGGCGACAAAGAGTCTTGGCTCGTCGGCGCCCTACGGTCCGATCAGCCGCGCCGCTCGCCGAGGTAGCTCAGTTGGTAGAGCAATGGTCTGAAGAACTGCGAACTCTCTCACCTAGCGAGTTTCCTCGGAAACTCGCGGCTGATACCTCTTTTCAGCCCACCAGAACAAATAGTCTCGCTACTACATAGTCTTGCGAGTGCGGCGGGCAGGCCGTCTTCGACTCTTCCGTCCGGGACTCGTCGTGAACGGACCGCTCGAGCCCTTCTAACCGCGGACAAACTCGCGCATCGCCAGCGATCGCTTTGTCCCGAGGCCGCGCTCGCGGAGCCGCTCGAGGTGTTCGGCCTGCGTGTAATTCGGCTCGTCGATAGACGCACGTGCTCGCGGCCGCGAATCTTGGGGGTGGGCTGAACGAGGCCGCTCTTCCAGCGTGTGGACGAAGTCCATCGGCGCGACGACCATGCCCTCGCCGCCGCGCAGGACTCGTCGCTCATCCGATTAGATCACGCGCTAGCTGTCGCGCAATTTGCCCGCGAGCTCCGAAATATCAGGACGAAGTGCGAAATCTCCGATGAAAGTGTCGGCGACTCAATCGTGAGAGCTCAGCAGTACCTGCGTGATCGCGGAGTTACGGAGACGCATCTCAGCATCGCGAAGAATTGGAATGACTCAACCCCATCTGGATTCGCCAAGATGAGCGAGAAGAACTGCGATGAGGTTCTTGTGATGTGGATGGCAATCCGGGCGACGACACGCAGTTAGTAAGAACCGCGCTTGCCGAGCGCTCACAAATTCCTCAGACGGTGAGCGGCAACTGTCGCGTGCGCTCGCACGTCCGTGGACAGCACCCTTCGTTGTCAACGCCAAGAGCACAGCGCCGCGGGCCATGCAGAGTCATCTCGACGCAGACGTGCGCTTTAAGTCGCCGCTCGCTTAGTCGGACGAAGTAATGCCAGTCGGGGTCAGGCGCTCCGCGGCAGAATCGCATGTAACGGGCATAGACCAACTGCGCTGACCACGGCGCGCGTGCGGATGCAGCCGCGCGACTCTGCACACGCGCGCCCATTCCGCGAAGATCGCCTTGTCGCTGCTCCCCACCTGCGGTTTAGGCTAGCGACGCGGACGAGCCTTGGCCCCGAACGACGGGAGCTCGCAGCGAGTACGAACCGTTGGGTGATCTAACACGCGCGCAGCCAGCTCGCGCCTTGAAAACCCGTTCGCCCCGTGGTACATCGTCGCGGCGGTCCAGTCCCACGACGCTGGATCACGACAAAGGGGAGAGGTTATGAGGAGATTTCTTGTCATTGCAGTAGCGACAGCTGCGGCCGCAGCGGCTGCGATTCAGCCGGCGTTTGCTGCCGAACCATCACTCGTTCTCACGGCTCGCTGCGCCTACGGCGTGGTAGAACCCGGCGGGCCCTACGACTTGTTCATACTTTCCACATCTGGGAGCGGGCTACCGGCAGGCACCCGTCTCGTCCTTATTGAATCGGCTACCGGCGCCGACTTCCCGATTGAGACTGACGCGGCCGGAAGTTTCTCAATCGCCTTTGGCCTTGGCTTCCTAGCGGCGACGCGGACGGTTGAGACCGTTGTCTTCACGGAAACAGTCTTCAATGACCTCAACGGGAATTTCGCGCTCGACGCCGGCGAAGCGATCGTGTCGTCCACCCTCACCCTTACGTGCCCGCTGACGGCCGAGCAGAAGATCACAAATCTGATCACGGATCTCCAGTCTTCGGCCCTCGGGCCCGGGGGCAGCGTTCTCAACAAGCTCCAGGCAATCGCAGGATCTCTAGGTACCAACAATCAGGCCGCCTGCAATCAGCTCTCAGCGGTTGCGAACGAGGTCCGCGCACAGGTCGGAAAGAAGCTCACGCAAGACGAGGCGAACACACTCCTAAGCGCGATTGCGTCGATCAAGACAGCCGCCGACTGCGCGTAGCGCTATTGATGACGCCGTCGTCCGGGAGCCGCTCGTGGGGCGGTCTCCCGGGTGGCGCGTGCGGATCGTGACTGAGGCCGAGTCGTCGATCGATGCGCGCGGCGCGCGGGCGTCGATTCAAAGCGCGTGCGTGAGTACGGCGTCGGCGTAGCGTCTATCAACTCGTATGGATAGACCTGCGGTACCCGCCAGCATCGACGTCCTCTGGGAGGCAGGGCAGCGACATCTCGCGGCGCAAGCCAAGCGTCTCGCCCGGCTCGATTCGAAAACCATGCCCCTGCTTGGGTTCGGCCTCGCAGCGGCCGCCTTCTTTCAAGTGAACGTCGTTCGCATTGGTCTCGCCGAACGGGAACGGCGTTCGCCGCACTTGGAATCGTCTGCGCAATGGTCTCAACGATCAACAGTCTTGACATTGAGGCGCCGCAAATGACTCCTCCATTCCAAGCGGAGCTCGTCGCGGACATGGTCTCGGTTGAGCAATGGTCTCGCACGTATCCGAACGCAATGAGGAACAATGGTCTCAGCTCACGCGCGCTTGGATCAGGGAGACCATTGCTCTCTCGTGCGCATGGTGCTTTACACCATTGCTCTATTTCGACACGGATGGACGGACGAGTTTCCGAGTAAAATGAGGGTCCCGCCGAGGTAGCTCAGTTGGTAGAGCAATGGTCTGAAGAACTGCGAACTGTCTCACCTGGCGAGTTTCCTCGGAAACTCGCGGCTGATACCTCTTTTCGGCCCACCAGAACAAATAGTCTTGCTGCTACATAGTCTTGCGAGTGCGGCGGGCAGGCCGCGCTCTCTTCTTCGCTCGATCGACTCCGGCATGCCGCCGAAAATTACGTCCCGAGATCGGGCGGGACTGATTAAGTTGATTCTTCTGGCTGACTCCCGATCAGGCGGCGGACTCTGCGCCGCCGCTTGCATCGGTACTCCCATGCGCTCTCGGCGAAGGTCGGGATCTCGCGACCCCGCTCCCGATCCGCCCAACCGTGACCAGCGCCACCCTGGAGCGCCGTAGTCTTCAGGTGTGGCCACCTCTCGCTTGACGATGATGGCGATCGTGTTGGATGTTCCGTTCATCGATTGCGACGAGCCGGCGTCCGGGGCGTACGTGACCGAGGCAGGATCCTGGCCGGCGAAGCAAAGGAGAACACCATGAACGACAAGCGGGCGCGCGAATTGGTTGCACGCGAGCGGGCGCGGATCGAACGGAGCCTGCGCGAGCTGAACGCGGACGTTACGGCCGAGGAGGAGCTGCATCAACAGCAGACCGGAGAAGCCTCCGAGGCAGGAACCGACCTCGACCGCGAAGAGATCGACATCGCCTTGGTCGTTGACCTACGTGAGGAGCTGAAGGCGGTGGGGCGAGCCGAGGCGCGCATCGCCGCAGGAAAGTACGGCCGGTCGATCGACAGCGGCGCCCAGATCCCCGACGAGCGTCTAGAGGCAGCTCCCCTGGCCGAGCGCACGATTGAGGAGCAACGCCGAGTCGAGAATGGCGTGGTTTGAGGGCGACTGGCTTGGACACGCGGCCCGCCCACGACCTCGTTCGGTCACGTCCCTAGCGCAGGACGCGGGCTCATCACCTCGGGGCGCGCGGCGAGCACCGCGGCTTCCGAGGGACGATCTCAAGATCCTGTGAGTGTGTGTGCCGCGCGTGAGGCAGCCTCGCCGACGGGCCTTCTGACTCCCGATGAGACGACCCCGGCGAGGGTGAATTCCAGCCGCTGAGGAGAGTCGTACGCCGTTAGTTCCGCGCGTGGACGACGATCACCTACGGATCCGTTTCGTCGTTGCCCACCGACCTCAACCTGAGACGGGATGACCCTGGTGGCTTCAATCGCCGGAGAAGCGTGCGCTTGCGATGCGTTCGACCTCGCGGCGGCGTGCCTCGGTCACAGGACGCCTCTCACGCAGGTCCGCCACCGGCGGCCAGTAGAAGACGAACTCCTCGATACCCGCTGCGGCGAAGGCGCCGACAAAGTCATCGAACGCATCGAGTGAAGTGAGCGGGTCGACCGGCTGGCGGTACGCGAGTGCGATCTTTCGAATCGCCTGAGGGTCGCGGCCCGCATCGCGCGCCGCGGATACGAGACGATCGGCGCGTTCACGAGTCGCGGCGACGGCTTGATCGCGGCTGAGCGGAGCGCCGCCGCCGCCGGCCCACTCCTTTGGCGGCTGTCCGGCGAGCGTGACCCAGCCGTCCGCGTAACGCGCCGCGAGCCGCATCGCGCGAGGTCCCTCTGCGGCGACGACGATCGGCGTCCGCGGTCGCTGGACCGGTGTTACCGGCTGCAGTGCCGAGATCGCGTAATACGTCCCGGTCCTCGCGACCGTCTCCCCGCGCAGCAGGCGATCGAGAATCTCGAGCTGCTCGCCGAGGCGATCGACGCGCTCGCGTGCCGGCCAGCGCGGCAATCCCAGCGCGTCGGCGTCTTCGGGGGTGTCACCGACTCCGATGCCGAGGCGCACGCGTCCGCCGGAGATATGGTCGACGGTGCGGACGCTCGCGGCGAGGAGCGCCGGAGCGCGAGCCATGATCACGGTGACGAGGGATCCGATTCGGACGCGGCGGGTCGTCCGCGCGACGGCCGCGAGGAGCGCCCAGGTCTCGAAGTCGGCGAGGCCCTGCAGCGCGAAGGTGTCCGGCACCCACACCCCGCCGAAGCCGATCTCCTCGGCCCACTTCCACTCCCGCTCAAGCGCCTCGTAGGGTGCGCAGCCGAACGTCAGCACCGAGAAGGCTGGCCATCCGTCAGGCACAGCGCAAGCCTACGTGAGAGCCGCCCTGCTCCTCGCGGCGGTCTACGGGCCGTGAAGGGTGCGTCGCGCTTCAGCGTCGGCGCTCGATGTGCCGGTGCTGTCGTTGCCCTGCTCGTTTGCGTGGAGGTCCAGAGACCAGGCCGCTGGCGTCCGCAGGGTGGGTCGCCGTGATCCCGGCCGGCTCGCGGGGGTTGCCGTTTACATACCGCGCTCTGGTTGGGATCCGCAGGGAGGCTCATCTGATTCGCTCGGTAAGGAACGGCCCGCTCCCGCTGGGGAGTGGTCGTTCCTCCGTCCCTGACTTTCTTGTACGTCTGATCACTCTGACATTTCGCTCATACGATTCGCGATTTCCTTAGGGAAAGCGCGATTTGTCGCCGGCAGATCAGTCTTCACGGCCGTCTATCTGTAGATCAGCCAGCCTTCGTTCGACCTAATCGACCGGCGAAACTGGGCCACAGAATCCTTCCGCGAGAACAATGGTCTCGACTGCCGCGAGCGCGTACAAAAACAAATGGTTTCGTCGGTCGCGACCACGCCCGTATCGCACCATTTGCTTTGGGCGACGAATGGTCCGCTAGATCATTGTTCGGTTTTCTCCAGATCGGACCGGCGTCGTCACCTTCAAGAAGACCAGCAATTTCGATAGGATGAGGTTCCCCGCCGAGGTAGCTCAGTTGGTAGAGCAATGGTCTGAAGAACTGCGAACCGTCTCACCTAGCGAGTTTCCTTGGAAACTCGCGGCTGACAGCGCTTTCAGCCTTTCCGACCAAATAGTCTCGCTGCTACATAGTCTTGAACAGTGAGCGGGCAGGTCGCACGTTTTCGCAGTGGTCCTCGGCAAGCGAGCAGTGGTTTTGTAACTTGCCCGTGCACGTCAGAGACGGCGCGCACTTGCGCGATCGCATGCGTCGCCGAACGACTTGCTCGAGCTCGCCGTCGAGATCGGCTGCCGGTTCGCGATCAATAACGGATGCCATGCGCCCGGTCAGCTGGAGTGGCATTCCTACGGCGCCGACAAGGCGGTCAAGACCGGGGTGACCATCCACCGGGTCGTGAATTGGTAGTCCACCGACGAGCTACTCGAGTGGCCGCGACTGTAGCGTCGCACAGACCACGTACCGCGGAGTCCTAGTTGACCGCCTGCCTAGGCTGTTCGTAGTCGTGCGAGGAAGGTGGGGGGCTCGTCTAGGAGGAGGCAGTCATGGAAGGCGAACAGAACATCGCAATGGCGCTGAGCTACTACGAGGAGTGCGCGAACGACTACGGCGATCCTGAGAAGACGAGGGCGATTGACGCCGTCAATCGGCTGCTCAGCGATGATTTCGTGATGTACTACAACAGCGAGACTGACGAACAAGCAAGAATAGGGCGCGAGACGCACAAGCAGTTTCTGCTAAGACACACCCAGTCGTTCCCCGGCGAGCGTTGGACGATCGACTTTGCTGTCGCCGACCATGAGACCGTGGCGTGTCAGTGGCATATCCGGGCGACGGACGCCAAGACCGGCAATCCGATCGACCTTCGCGCCGCGGACTTCTTTAGCGTACGGGACGACCGGCTCGCGGTACTGCGCCGCTTTCTCGACTTCCGTGATCTCGACAAGCAACGAACACCGAGATAGAGGCATGCGCGAATAGCGCATCAGTGACGCCGCGCCGTGGTGTGATGGACCACGGCGCGCTCGCGTTGGAGCGCTGGAGCCGGCAGTCAGGGCGTTGAGCAATGGTCTGGCAAGGACAATGGTGTCGGCGTTTCGACACCCCGGTGCTGAGCAATGGTCTCGACGTCGTCGTGTTCACGCGCGGAGACCATTGCGCAGCGCCGACAAATAGTCCTCTAGACCATTGCTCTATTTCGCGCGGTTCCGGCGAGCAGACTTCCGAGTAAAATGCGTCCTCCGCCGAGGTAGCTCAGTTGGTAGAGCAATGGTCTGAAGAACCATGTGTCGCCAGTTCGATTCTGGCCCTCGGCACAGAGCCTTTTTGTTGCGGTTTCTTCATCGCGCTTCCTTTTCATGAAGCCGCGCGGTATTGGCGCGTTTCGTGAAAAAGGGTGTAACGGAGTCTGCGAAACCATTTGCTTATGCCGCCTAGGTACCGCGGTCCAAGGGGACTCGGACGTTGTCAACGCTCCAGTCGTTGCACTTCGGCTGACGCGCACCGCTATCGACGGAACAACCGCTGGAGCCAGCGCGCGTCGGAACCTTCTCGGATGAATGGCGAGACTGGTCGAATCCAGGACGTAGCCCAATCATGGTCGCTGCGGTCACGTCGCTGCCGACCGGGTACCCTTCCTCGGCGGTGGACACCGTGAGCTCCGCCGGCTGGTCGTCCATCGGGCGAACACTTGCGTTCGTGTATGCAGCCGGGTGGTTCACTGGAACGTGGATCGTCACCCTCGTGAGCTTCGCCATCATCGCGCCGCAGCCACCCGATGCTGCCGATCGTGTCGCCCACTACGCCTACGAGCGAGCCGTCTACCCCCAGTTGTATGTGGCCGTGGTTTGCATCGCTGTGGCGATGCTCTCCCTCATTGGGCTCGGACTGGTCCTGAGACATTCCCTTGGCCGCGACGGTGCTCGCCAGCAATTGATGGCGGCGGCATTCGCCGCAGCCGGACTGTTTGGCGCCATATGGTTGTTCCTGACGATCGGACTGCTCCAGGCGGTGGTGAATGTCAGTCCAGGCGCCTCGACTCAGACGCTCCAGACGTTGACAGACGCGAGCGCCTTGATCGAATCCCCAGCGAACTGGCTACAGCGAGCGTTTTTGCTACTGGCTGGTCTGGGGACTTATTGGTCGAGTCGTCTCGCGCTCGAGGACCGATCGTCTCCTCGGGGTTGGCCGGTGCTCGGATTGGTTCTTGCGGCCCTCTATTGGCTGGGCTTCCTGAGTCTTCTCGCGCGCGACGGCGCACTCCCTGTTCCGGACGCGGTCGGGGGACTGCTCATTCTTCTCAGCGGCGGTATCGCGGCTCCGATCTGGGGTATCTGGCTGGCGGTGCGGCTACTGCGCGCGACCTAGCCGCGTCGGTCACCGTTGCAAGCCCGATGACAAGCAAGACGACGAATTTCCGCTTGAGCTCTACGTCGCGGCGATACCGAGACGCGACTTGGACAGGCTGCCCGGCTCCTGCAGTAGAAATCGGCATTGGGGCGCGATCTGCGCAAGTGGCGGGCGAGCCGTCAACGCAACCTGCCTCGTTAGCCCGTGGTTTTTCACGACTTCAGCAGCATCCCCTCGCGACGCCGCCCATCGGATGAGTGCTTCGGCGAGCTGAGGACGACCTGGCGCACGGCCATCGCGGAAAGCGCGAAAAACACGATCGTCACGACGACCGCGAGCCAGAACCCGGCGTCGGCCCCATCGCGCGACAGCAGCGGCCGCCCTGCGTCGTTCGGCCACACGAGCGTGAAGAACGTGACGTCGCCAAGAATGTGCGCGGGGATTCCCGGGAGGATCGACCCATTCGCGTAGGCGATCACGCCGAAAAGGAGGCCGACCACAAAGAAGAAGAGCAACTTGTTCCAGACGAATCCTTGCGTCGGCCCATGCCAGAGGGCGAAGAGGACGGACGACATCGCGATCGCGGGCGCGGCGGGGAAGACGCGCTCGAGCAGCGTCTGAGCGTAACCGCGGAACGCGGCCTCCTCGCTGAGTGGCGAGACGAGCGACCCCATTGCGATCCCAAGCGCGATCGTGAGCGGCGGATACGCGGAGACATCGGGCAAGGTGGGGTTGCCGCCGGATCCGGCGATCTCCACGAGCGCGATCCACAAGCCGACCAGTGCCACGACCCCAAACGCGCCCGCGATGACGCTCCACACGAACGCCTTGCGGTCGATCGGAGCCGCGCGCAGCAGCGCGCTTCGCGCGCTGGCGGTGCGCCGCGGCCACCAGGCTCCGGCGAGATACCGCCACAGCAGGTAGAGCACGAGAGCCATCGTCGGTACGGACCACGGAACGGCGGGAGTCGTGCTGAGGTTC
>VBEY01000150.1 GCA_005889295.1 Chloroflexota bacterium
CCACCGTACTCGCCTCCCAGCGCGAGACCTTGAGCGAGCCTCAGAAGCACGAGGATGATCGGAGCGATGACCCCGATCTGTGCATACGTCGGTAACACGCCGACGAGAACGGTCGCGATACCCATGACCGAAATGGTCACGAGGAACGTGTACTTGCGGCCGATGATGTCGCCCAACGCGCCGAAGACAACGGCCCCGAAGGGACGGACAAGGAAGCCTGCGGCGTACGCGGCAAAAGCGGAGAGCGCCGATGCCGTCGGGTTGTCGCTCGGGAAGAAGATCGGCGCGAGGAACGGCGTCAGGGTCGCGTAGAGATAGAAGTCGTACCACTCGATGATGGTCCCGGCCGAGGCGGCCGTGATCACGAATGGCAGACCGTACGTCGGTCTCGTCGTGGCGGCCGCGGTTGCGGTTCGCGTTGCCAAGTTAGTCCCCCTCCTTATTGACGACGCGACAAAAGAGCTCCGAGAAGATCGTTCACTGGCTGGTCGCTTGCCTGGTCGTCACCTCCCACCAAACACCCAACGCGAGCGTGATAGCGGGGATGTCTACGGCTTTCCTTCCGCATCGTCAATTCTCTCTTTTGAGAGGCGGAACGAGCGAGCGGCGCGGAGAACGGTGCCGCGGGCAGGCGCGGGTGGCACGGGGGAGCGGGTTGCGCGCGAGCCGCTGACCGGCCGCGTCGCTACGAGCCAGCGTCAACCCGAGGCAGCGGACCGGTAGGCGGGCGCGCGACCCCGACCCCAGGGGCAGGGGCCCCTGACCGCGGAGCGGACAGGACCCGCGCCCGCCAGCAGTGGCTAGTCGTCCTTGCCAGAGGCTGATGCGGTGCGGATCGATTCGACGACGCTTGAATCCGCCAACGTCGTCGTGTCGCCCAGCGGCGTCCCATTCGCGATATCTCGAAGCAGGCGACGCATGATTTTTCCGGAGCGGGTCTTTGGCAGCTCAGGGGTGAACATGATCGTCTTGGGTCGGGCGATCGAGCCGATCGCTTTCACGACGTGCTCGCGAAGCTCCTTCGAAAGGCCCTCACCTCCCTCGTTGCCGCTGCGAAGTGTCACGAATGCGAAGATGGCCTGCCCGGTGATCGGATCCTCGCGGCCGATAACGGCGGCCTCGGCGACCTTCGGGTGCGAGACGAGCGCGGATTCGACCTCCGTCGTCGAGATGCGATGCCCGGAGATCTTCATGACGTCGTCGACGCGGCCCATGAGCCAGAAGTAGCCGTCCTTATCGCGACGCGCTCCGTCGCCGGCGAAGTACTTCCCCGGATAGCGGCTCCAGTAGGTCTCGCGGTAGCGCTTGTCGTCTTTGTAGATGCCGCGCAGCATCGCGGGCCACGGCCGCGAAAGCACGAGATACCCCGCGCCTCCGAGCGGCACCGACTTGCCCTCCTCGTCCACGACGTCGGCCTTTACCCCGGGGAAAGGGAACGTCGCGCTGCCGGGTTTGGTCGTCGTCAGACCGGGCAGCGGCGTGATCAAGATCATCCCCGTCTCGGTCATCCACCACGTGTCGACGATGGGGCAGCGTCCGCCGCCAATCGTCTCGTTGTACCAAAGCCATGCCTCAGGATTGATCGGCTCGCCGACCGTTCCGAGCAGACGCAGCGAACTCATGTTGTGTTTGGCCGGATACTCGGCGCCCCACTTCATGAAGGTGCGGATGGCAGTGGGCGCGCAGTACAGGATCGAAACCTTGTACTTCTCGATGATCGACCACCAGCGGTCCTTGTCGGGAAAGTCCGGCGTGCCCTCGTACATGACACCGGTCGTGCCGTTCGCGAGCGGGGCGAAGACGATGTAGCTGTGACCGGTGACCCAGCCGATGTCGGCCGCGCACCAGTACACGTCGTCGTCCTTCACGTCGAAGATGAGCTTGTGCGTCGTCGCGACGCCGGCGAGGTACCCGGCCGTGGTGTGGACGATGCCTTTTGGCTTGGCGGTGGTCCCCGACGTGTAGAGGAGGTAGAGCATGTGCTCGCTGTCGAGCGACTCGGCAGGGCTCTCCGGCTTCTGGCGGTCCACGATGTCATGCCACCAAACGTCGCGACCCTCGGTCCAAGGCACATCCTGCTTGACGCGGCGGACGACCAGCACTTTCTCGATGCTCTTCGTCTGCGCGATCGCATCGTCGGCGTTCTTCTTGAGTGGGACAACGCCGCCCTTGCGATAGCCGCCGTCCGCGGTGATGAGGACTTTGGCCTCGGAATCGTTGATGCGACCGGCGAGCGCCTCGGCGGAGAACCCGCCGAAGACGACCGTGAACGGAGCCCCGATCCTCGCGCACGCGAGCATCGCGGCAGGGAGCTCCGGAATCATGGGCATATAGATCGCGACTCGGTCGCCCTTCTTGACCCCGAGCTCCTTGAGCGCGTTCGCGGCCCGCGAAGTCGTGTCGAGGAGGTCGCGATACGTGATCGCCCGGGAGTCGCCGGGCTCCCCCTCCCAGTAGTAAGCGATCTTCGCACCCTGGCCCGCCTTCACGTGGCGGTCGAGGCAGTTCTCCGAGATGTTGAGCTCGCCGCCCAGGAACCACTTGGCGTACGGCGCTTCCCACTCGAGCACCTTGGAAAATGGTTTGCGCCAGGCGAGAGTCTTGGCCTGCTCGGCCCAGAAACCCTCGAGGTCCTTCTCGGCGCGTTCGTAAATCGCCGGGTCCTTGGCGTTCGCCTGTGCCGCGAACGCCTTGGGCGGCGAAAAGGTGCGGTCTTCCCGGGCGAAGGTCTCGAGCGCCGTCGACGACTTGGTTTCCGTGGCCAAGAGCGGCCTCCCCTAAAGGACGCTCGGCCGGCCCTGGTCGAGCGCCTCGAGATGTGCTCGGTAGTGCTCTGGCAGCATGAGGAGCCAACCAAAACAATTCAAATCGCCGTAGTAGGGGTGGCGGGCCATGGACTTGGCATCCGGCTCAGCCGGGAACTCGGCAAGAAGCCGAGCGGCCGTCGCCAGGGCCTTGCCGGCAAGGGTGTCCAGGCCTACTCGTGTGATGCCTGAGGCGGCCGGCCGCGGCTGCCCGGTGGGGCCCGGCGGGGCGCCCTGCGCCAGGCGCAGCCCGATCAGGGCAACCCCTCGCTCCACGATGAGGAGGTGTGCCGCCACTTGACCGAGCCCCCAGTCGTCGTCCGACCCCTTGGCGAGGTCGGCGTCCGACGCCCGGGCCACCCGACCAAGGAGTCGCTCCCGCTCGGCGGTCGTGCCGTGGACGAGCAGGCGGATCGTTTCCCGGAGCCATTCGGGCCGGTCGGGCGGGTCATCGACGACCCGTAACGTCACCGTCGCATCATGCGCTCTTGTGCGTTCGTGCAGAATGCGGCGCGAACCAAACAGGCCATAGGCCGCACAGGAGGGACACGTGGCTGGGATCTCGAAGTCTGAGACCCTGAATCGGTTGTCGGAAAAGACCGGTCTGACCAAGAAGCAAGTGGGGCAGTTCCTCGACGAGCTCGCCGCACTCGCGTACAAGGAGGCCCGCAGCGGCTTCACCATCCCGGGCGTCGGGAAGCTCGTGATCGTCGACCGAAAGGCTCGTATGGGGCGGAACCCCGCGACCGGCCAGCCGATCTCGATTCCCGCGAAGCGCGTGCTCAAGTTCCGGATCGCGAAGCAGGCTAAGGACTCGGTGCTCGCCAAGCGCGGCAAATAAGAGCAGGACCGCACTAGCACTCATCCGAGCGAGGTCCGCCACACGCGGGAGGGCGGCGGGCCTCGCTCTCGTTTCCGTGTGACGATGGTCCGATGCGACGCATCGCGATCATCGGAAACGGAGGTGGCGGCAAGTCGACTCTCGCGCGGGCGCTAGGTCGACATCTCCGCCTACCCGTGTATGAAGTCGACGAGGTCCAGTGGCTCTCCGGCTGGCGGCGCGCACCGCTTGATGCGGTCGCGCAGACCCTGGAAGGCTGGGCGGCTGACGACGCCTGGATCATCGATGGCTTCGGGCCATGGCCGGTGATCGATCGGAGGATGGGCCGAGCTGACACGATCGTGTACGTGGATCTTCCGCTGCGCACGCATCTCTGGTGGGCTGCGAAGCGGCAGGTGCTCTCAGTCGTGCGAGGTCAGGCTTGGGCCGGACA
>VBEY01000151.1 GCA_005889295.1 Chloroflexota bacterium
CTCGTAACAAAGGACGGCCGCGATACCAAGCTCGTGCGGCTGCGATCGCCGCGCGAGATCGCACGCTGGCTCGAAGAAGTCACGCGCACGTCAATCGAGGTCGCGGACTGATGCCCGGTCCGAATGTCCCGTTCCCACCGATGGAGGCGCAGCTCGTCGAGGAGCTTCCCGAAGGCGAGCGCTGGCAATACGAGCCGAAGTGGGATGGCTTCCGCGGCGTGCTCGAGAACGACGGCGGAGAGCTCGCGCTGTGGAGTCGAAACGAGCGGCCGCTACTCCGGTATTTCCCCGAGCTAAGAAAACTCGGTGATCTCTTGCCGCCGCACTCGGCGCTTGATGGAGAGATCGTCATCGAGCTCGGTGGCCGCCTCGAGTTCGACGCGATGCAGATGCGTCTGCATCCGGCCGAGTCGCGTATTCG
>VBEY01000053.1 GCA_005889295.1 Chloroflexota bacterium
GACCCAGCGCGGGTCCTTCCAGCGTCGCTCGAAGCGCGCGGTCCACGCGTTCTGGCCGATCGCGACGAACCGTGCCTCCGGGCGTGATCGCCACACGATCCTCGCAGCATCGCGTAGCGCGTGATACCCCTTGTACCGCTCCTTGCGTCCGATGAAGAGGACCGTCGCGGGGTCCATCGGAACCTCGGGGAGCCATTCGATGATCGGGCCGGTCCCAGTGACGTGGACGTGGCGTACGCGACGCGAGGCGTACCACTCCGACTCCCACTTCGTCAGGGCGATGACCGCATCGTCGCGGCGATAGCGCGCGATCTCGGCGACGGACGTGCCCGAGAAGCGCTGGCCGGGATGGACGAGCGGCGTCTCGACAAAAGCCGCACCGGCGGCGCGCGCGGCGCGCTCGAGCGGTCCGGACCATTCGCGCGCGATGGAGTGCACCACGTCCGCACCCGCGACCGCGTGCTCGAGGTCCGCTTCCGCGACGAGCGAGGTTGGCAGGATCCCATCGAGGGTTGCGCCGAGGCGCCCACCGCGAACCGGCAGGAACAGAAAGCGGATGCCCTCGTGTCGGAGCTCGACCGGGCCCGGGGGAGCCGCGTAGACGTCGAGTGGGATCCCCGGTCGTCGCCATGCCGGGCGAAGACCGACGAGGGTCACGTCGTGATGGCGTTTCGCCAATGTGCGAGCGAGCGTGCGCGCCTGTGCTTCCGAGCCGCCGACCGTCGAAAGGAGCTTCTTCGCGATAACGACGCGCATGGCGTCGCGAATCTAGGCGAGCGCCTCGCCGACGTCAGCCTGAACGTGAGCGAGCGCTCGGGCGTACGCCTCCTCGACGCGGTCGATCACGCGCTCCCAGTCCCACTTTTCTCGCAGCTTCGCGGACCCGGCCTGCCCCATCGTCGAGCGAAGCGTCGGATCGTCCAGCAACCGTTGGATCGCGCCGGCCACATCGTCGGCGCGCTGGCGGACGCAGAAGCCATCCACTCCATGGGCGATCACCTCGCGGAGCGGGGGGATATCGCCGCCGACGACGGGACGCTCGTGCAGCCACGCCTCGAGATAACCGATGCCGAAGGTCTCGTGCAACGACGGCATCGCGAAGACGTCGCACGCGTCGAGGGCCGCCGACTTTTCGGTGCCGCTCGCGCGCTCGATGTCGACGATGCGCTCGTCGGCGTAGCGCGCGAATTCATCAAAGAAGCTCGAGTAAAACCCGGGGATCCCGATGAACACGAACCGCGTGTCCGGATGGCGCCGCCAGACGAGTTCGGCCGCGTCGAGCACGTGGATGTAACCCTTGTACCGCTCCTTGCGCCCGATGTAGAGGACGAGCGGAGCGTCCGCTGGAATCCCGTGCGCCACGCGGAACGCGAATCCGTCCCGCGAGCGCAGCGCATTCGGGCCCATGCCCGTCGTGACGATCCGGGCCGCGTCGACGCCCTCGCCTGTAAACCAACCCTTTTCCCAGTCAGTCATCGTCGTGATCGCGTCGGCGCGGCGGTACCGCGCGAAGTCGCTCGGCGTGTCGCCTCCGTGGAATTGCCCCGGGTGCGCGAGCGGTGTCAAAACGATAGGAGTACCGAGCGTCTCGGCCACCTCGAGGGAGCTGTCGAGATACTCGCGGCCGATGTTGTGGATGAGCTCGCGATCTTCGGCATACCACTCGAGGACGTCGGTGCGCATCAGATCGACGAGCGTGGACGCGTCCGCGACGCTCCCCAGGAAGCCGCCGCGCGGCTTCACCTGCACGACCTCCACGCCTTCGCTCGTGAAGACCCGCCGATCGTCGAAGGCCTGCGCGCAGACCACCCGGACATCGTGACCCCGGGTCGCGAGTCGCGTCGCGAACTGGTACGCGAGACTCTCGGATCCGCCGACGCGCGCGTACGCACGCTTCGTGAAAAGGAGCTTCATGCGAGAGCGGTCAGGGCAAGTCGCGTGCTACGACGCGACGGCGCTTTCGTCCAGACCGATGAACTTCGACCAGGTGCGCTCGCCGGCGCGCACGTACGAGGCGTACAAGTACTGCGGTGTGGCCGGAGGCCGTATCGGCAGACGCAGGAGCGTCATGCGTGCCTCAGCCAGGGTGCGGCCGCCCTTGCGGTGGTTGCAAGACTTGCAGGCGGCGACGACGTTCTCCCAAACATGCTGACCGCCCCGATGGCGAGGTATCACGTGATCGAGGGTCAGGTCGTGCCCACGCCGGCCGCAGTACTGGCAGGTGTGATCGTCCCGGACGAGGACTTCCTTACGCGTCATCTTGACGACCGGACGCGGACGCTTCACGTGGTAGGCGAGGCGGATGACCGATGGTGACGGGAACGAGAGCCGCTCACTCGTCACAAGGTGACCGTTCTGCTCTACGACGCTCGCCTTCTCCTTGGTGAGGAGCACCACCGCTCGACGCACGTTGCACACGTTGAGCGGCTGAAAGTCGAGGTTTAGGACCAGCACATTCGCGTCGACTACGCCCATGTTCAGATTCTAGGGTCAGCGCGCTACGATTGACGTTCCGATGGCCTCTCAGTCCACACCCGACAAGAACGGCTCCAAGGGCACTTGGACCCTGAAAACAGGGCTCGCTCAGATGCTCAAGGGCGGCGTGATCATGGACGTAGTCACCGCCGAGCACGCCAAGATTGCCGAGGAGGCGGGGGCGGTCGCGGTCATGGCGCTCGAGCGCGTTCCGGCCGACATCCGCGCAGCCGGTGGTGTCGCCCGGATGAGTGACCCCGAGATGATCCACGCGATCATGGACGCGGTCACGATCCCGGTGATGGCCAAGGCCCGTATCGGACACTTCGTCGAAGCGCAGGTTCTGGAAGCAATCGGCGTGGATTACGTCGACGAGAGCGAGGTCTTGACTCCGGCCGATCTAAAAAATCACATCGACAAGCACGCGTTCAAGGTTCCCTTTGTCTGCGGAGCGCGCGACCTGGGTGAGGCGCTGCGCCGCATCAACGAGGGCGCCGCGATGATCCGCAGCAAGGGCGAGGCCGGCACCGGGAACATCGTCGAAGCGGTCACACACATCCGCGCGATCACCGACGCGATCAAAGAGCTCGGCGAGCTTGGCCCGGACGCCCTTGAGACCAGGGCGCGTGAGTACCGAGTGCCGGTCGAGCTTGTTCGACAGGTCGCGAAGGACGGCAGCCTGCCGGTCGTGCTGTTCTGCGCGGGCGGCATCGCGACCCCGGCGGACGCGGCGCTGATGATGCAGCTCGGCGCCGAGGGAAACTTCGTCGGCTCCGGCATTTTCAAGTCGGCCGACCCGGCGCGCCGCGCGAAGGCGATCGTTGAAGCGACGACGCATTTCCGTGACGCCAAGCTCGTCGCGGAAGTTTCGCGGGGACTCGGCGAGGCGATGCGCGGTCTTTCGCTCGAGTCGATCCCGGCGCAAGAACGACTTGCAGTCCGCGGTTGGTGAGCGCCGCCCGCTGACCGCGCGCGCGGGTGTCCTCGGTCTTCAGGGCGATTTCGCGGAACACCTCGCCACCCTCGATCGGCTTGGCGTGGACGGCGTTGACGTCCGTCGACGCGAGCAGCTGGACGATATCGATGCGCTGATCATTCCGGGCGGCGAGAGCACGACGATCGGGAAGCTCGCCAGCCAGTACGGGATCATCGACAAACTCAAAGACCGCGTTGCCGAGGGCATGCCCGTGTGGGGCACGTGCGCCGGCGCGATCTTCATCGCGAAGGACGTCCCCGGACACCCGCACCCGCTTGCGTCTCTCATGGACATGACCGTTGAACGAAACGCGTTCGGCCGTCAGGTCGACTCGTTCGAGGCTGACCTGGATGTGAAGGGGTTTGGTTCGGAGCCGTTCCACGCGGTCTTCATACGAGCGCCGCGCATCAGCCGCGTTGGGCCGGGCATCGAGGTCCTCGCGCGTCTCGGCGACGGGACCGTGGTCGCGGCGAGGCAGGGGCGGCTCCTGGCGACGAGCTTTCATCCCGAGCTCACCCACGACGAGCGCTTTCACCGGTACTTTCTCTCGCTCGGAAAGAGCTGATGCCCGCACGGGCGGCGACACCGCTCGACCTGCCCCGCATCTCCGCACTGCTGGCGAGTTCGCTCCGCGACCCCACCGGGATCATGGCGTCGGCGCTGCCGGTTCCGCTGGCCGCCGGCGCGGTGTCGAGCTGGACGCGTCTGCTCCCGGGCTTGATCGGTCTGCAGGGGCGACTCCGCGTCTTCCTCGAGGAGTACCGCGGACAGCTGCGATCGAGTGCGCTCGTGTACGACGGGAACCGTCCCGAATGGGTCGTCCTGATCCTTGCGGCGTTGCAGCAGCCGGGCGGCGCCGACAGCGCTTTTCGACTTCTTTCGGAGATCAGTGGGTCCGCTGCGCGCGCGGGGATGCATCGGATCTTCGCCGCGGTGTCGGACGAAGCGCTCGCGCGCGAAACGTTCTTTCAGGCGGGGTTCTACTCGTACACCCGCGAGACCTGGTTCGTGGCCGCGCGCACGGCGGTCCTGTCGGTCGTGTCCCAGCTCGAGGTACGCGAGGCGACCGGGCGTGACGCGCACGACCTCTTCCGCTTCTACGCGATGACCACGCCGCGCGCGGTGCAGCGCGCCGAGCAGCTCTCGTTCTCCGACTTCGACGTGAGCCGCCGCGGTGGCGCGTACGACCCGCCGCATCTTGTGGGCGGCAATCCGCTGGCCATGCGGAGGAAGTCGGCGCTCATAGCCGGCGAGGAATCGCGCCCGCGCGCGTTCGCGCTGGCGTTCAGCGGCATGGAACGCCATCCGCACGTGTGCAAGGTTCGGACGGCGGATGGCGACGTGGACCTCGCGCGGGAGCTGCTCCGGGCTACCTCCCGTGCGCTTCCCGCCGGAAAGCCGGTCACCTCGCCGGTGCGGTCATACGAAGAGCACGTGGCGCGGGCACTCCTAGCAGAGGGCTTCCGCGAGATCGCCACATCGATGCTCTTCACAAAAGAGCTTGCGGAACGCGTAGAGGAGCGCGCTTTCGCCCCGGCGGTCGTGCGATGAGCGACTCTCAGGTGCTCCCGACGCGCGAGGGTTACGACCGCTGGGCCGCCACGTACGACACGATGGGGAATTGGCTCATCGAGCTCGAGGAGCCCGAGGTCTATCGCGTACTCGGCGACGTCGCGGACAGCGACGTGCTCGATGTCGGTGCCGGTACCGGACGTCACGCGATCCGGCTGGCCGAGCAGGGCGCTCGCGTCACGGCGCTCGACTTCTCGGAGGAGATGCTGGCGAGGGCGCGCGCGAAGCCCGGTGCGGATCGCGTCCGTTGGCTGGCGCACGATTTCGCGAGGCCGCTGCCGTTCTCGCGCCACTCGTTCGATCGTGTGCTCTCCGCGCTGGTGCTCGAGCACATTCCCGGGGATCGGCTGGTCGCGTTCTTTCGTGAGCTCGGACGCGTCACTCGCGATGACGGCGTCGTCGTGGTCACGGCGATGCATCCCGCGATGTTCCTGAAAGGTGTGAGCGCGAACTTTCGCGACGAGAGCGGCGAGATCCGCCCGCGGTCCTATACCGCCACCCTCTCGGACTACGTCATGGGCGCGGTCCGCGCCGGCTTCGTCCTCGGTGACCTCGCGGAAGTGTCCGTCGATTCAGGGCTCGCCGCGCGAAACGAGCGCTCGCGCAAGTGGCTCGGCTGGCCTGCGCTCGTCGTGATGACTCTGAGACGCGCTCCTGGCTAGACACTTTTCGCAGCCGGGAGCGCAGGTATGCTCTATCGAGTACGAGTCTCAAGCGTGGCCGTCCGCTTCGACGGTCGATGACATGACCAGAGAGCAATTGCTCGCTACCGACGAACTGGACGCCATCCTTCATGCACTTCCCCCGGAGCTCGTCCAGCGGGTTCGCGGTCTCGACCGGCTGGATGGCCTTCTGGAGATCGTGATGGA
The DNA here is from genome assembly GCA_005889295.1 of Chloroflexota bacterium. Taxonomy (GTDB): domain Bacteria; phylum Chloroflexota; class Limnocylindria; order P2-11E; family P2-11E; genus 3-1-20CM-2-70-9. The sequence goes on from VBEY01000053.1 coordinate 5,893, forward strand.
CCTGGGACGCCTACCCGAGGCCCGGTTTGCAGCTCGTGAGGAGATCCTCTCGCAACGCGAAGTGACCGCCGAGGACATCGCCTTTGTGATCTCCCGTATCGGGCAGTTCGGCGGGGACAACCGTGCGGGCATCGAGCGGACCCTTCACCGCATCAGCGCCCTCCGCAACCGGGCGGGCAAGGTGGTCGGTCTCACACTGCGGGTCGGTCGTGCCGTTTACGGGACCATGGAGATCATCCGCGACGTTGTCGAGGCGGGCCGCAGCATCCTGCTGCTCGGCCGCCCAGGCGTCGGCAAGACGACTCTCCTTCGAGAGGTCGCGCGGGTGCTCGCCGACGAAATGGGCAAGCGTGTCGTCATCGTGGACACTTCGAACGAGATCGCGGGTGACGGCGACATTCCGCACCCGGGCATCGGCCGCGCGCGCCGCATGCAGGTCGCCGCTCCGTCATTGCAGCACGCCGTGATGATCGAAGCCGTCGAGAATCACATGCCGGAGGTCGTTGTCATCGACGAGATCGGTACCGAGCAGGAAGCCGCGGCCGCCCGGACGATCGCCGAGCGTGGCGTCCAGCTGATCGCCACGGCGCACGGCAACACGCTCGAGAACCTCATGCTGAACCCGACGCTCTCTGATCTCGTCGGCGGGGTTCAGACGGTGACGCTCGGCGACGAAGAGGCGCGACGGCGTGGCACGCAGAAGAGTGTCCTCGAGCGCAAAGCGCCGCCGACGTTCCAGACGCTGGTCGAGATCCAGGCGTACCAGCGCGTCGCTCTCTACCAGGACGTCGCTCAGACGGTCGACGCGATCCTCCTGGGATCGCCGGTCGCTCCGGAGATCCGCTCCCGGGACGCCTCGGGTGAGCTCTCGGTGACGACTTCCGCACCCTCGCGACTGCCTGTCGAGGCGCTTGAACGGCGGAGCACGCCGCGGGTCGCCTCGAACGGCGGGCGCGAGACGGTGAAGGTCTACCCCTTCGGGCTCTCCTGGACACGGATCGAGGAGGCGGCGCGCGGGCTCGGCCTTCCGGTTGCGATCGTGCGCGAACCCGACGATGCGGACGTCGTCATCACGCTGAAGAACTACTACCGCCGCAAAACGCCGCGTCTTCGCAATGCCGAGTCGCAGGGCATCCCCATCTACATCGCGCGCTCCAACTCGTCGACGCAGATCGCGAGCGCCCTCGCCTCAGTCATCGAGCTCCGCCGCGGTCCGGAGGACAAGGCGCTCGAGGAGGCGCGCGACGGCATCGAGCAGGTCGTCGGCGGCCAATCCGACGAAGTCGAGCTCGCGCCACAGAACGCCTACGTCCGAAAGCTCCAGCACGAGCTCGTCGAGCGCGCGAATTTGAGCTCCCGGAGCGCTGGCCACGAGCCCTTCCGTCGCGTTCAGATCTATCGGTGAGCGGCGTATTTCTGTCTTTCGAGGGTGGCGAGGCCGCTGGCAAATCGGTGCAGGCGGCGCGACTTTCCGAGGGTCTGGGCGCACGCAGGCGCGGCGTCCTGCTGACTCGGGAACCCGGCGGCACGCCCTTCGCCGAACGGATTCGCGACGTGTTGCTTCACGCGCGCGAGGTGGATCTCACCCCCGAAACGCAAGCCCTGCTCTTCTCCGCGGCGCGCGCGCAGCACACTCGCGACGTGATCCGCCCCGCGCTCGCCGAAGGGAAAGTCGTCATCGCCGACCGCTATTTCGACTCGACGCTCGCGTATCAGGGCTACGGCCTCGGCGCCGATCTCGAGGGTCTCCGGGCGATGACGCGCTTCGCGGTCGGGGCTCTTGTTCCGCAGCACACCTTTCTGATCGACGTCCCCGTGGCGGTCACGCTCTCGCGCCTGGCCGCGCGGTCCGGCGTCGCGCGCTGGGACCGGTTCCATGGCGACGACCGCGCCTTCTACGAGCGCGTCCGCGATGGATACCTTCGCCTCGCCGCAGCCGAGCCGGGCCGCTTCGTGGTCATCGACGGCGATCGTGCCGAGGAAGTGGTTGCCGCGGACATCCGCCGCCAGGTCGATCAGCTCCTGGGCCTTCCGGCCTAGCGACGGACGCCGCGTGGCGAAGGGTGAGCGCTACGTTGCCGTGAGGTCAGCCCAGCCCGCATCGCCAGAAATGACCAATCTCGGTTGACCATCCAAGTGGCATCCAAAGGGGCGCGGGGTATAGTCGCCGCCCGATGAAGCTGGTTGTGGCGATTGTCCATCCGGAGGACGCGGGAGCGCTGGTTGACGCGCTTACCGACAAGGAGTTCCGGGTCACGCGGCTGCACTCGCAAGGTGGATTCCTCAAGCAATCCCACGCGACGATCCTGGCCGGGGTAGAGGAAGCTCAGGTCGACGACGTGATCTCGATCATCCGTGAGACCTGCCACGCGAGGAGCCAGTTCATCAACCCGATGCCTCCGATCATGGAGCCGGGCGAGTTCTACATGCCGTACCCGGTGGAAGTCACCTTTGGGGGCGCCACCGTCTTCGTCGTGAACGTCGCGAGGTACGAGCGGATCTAGCGCGTACCACCGTCGTGGTCGATAAGTCGTGGGGGCGATGACGGTCGGGAATTGGCCGATTTCGGGGATGTGCCGACATTGGTCGGTAGCGATCGTCGCCCGCAGTGCGGTTTTGGACATCGGTCGCGATCTTCATCATCTGCGCGGGTGTGATCAGCTCAGTCTCGGGCTAGGCCGTCGAGCTCCTCGAGCTTGATCGCCGCTTCGGTGCGATTAGCCGCGCCGAGCTTCGCGCGGGCATTCGCGAGGTGGCGTGCGATGGTGTGCTGACTGAGGCTGAGGCGCTCCGCGATCTCACGGTTGGTGCCGCCCGCTGCGGCGAGCTGGACCACCTCGACCTCGCGCTCGCTGAGGCCGGTGCGCCGGCGGCGTTGCGAAACGAGACGGGCGCGCTTTCCGAGATCGTCGTTGCGGCGAGAAAGACGCGCGAGCAGCTCGTCGGCGCGGGTGGTGCCGAGCGTCCCGAGCGCTTCGACGGCCGCGAGGCGCGAGGGAAGTGGTGCCGCCGTGTCTTCGACGTGTCTCGTCGAGACCTCGAGCAGGATGTTCGGACGACCTGACGCCGAAGCGAGCTCGACGATCGCTTGACTGCGGACGCCGAGCGACGCCACTCCGAGCGCCGCGTCGGCCGCGACTTCAGCCGGGACGAGAAGCGGGCGCCTCCATCCGGTCGCTTCGAGGAGGACCGCCAGCCAGCGCGCGACTCGAGCATTCGGGTTGTGCGCAGCCATCCACGTCAAGGCGGTGACTTGTGCCCAGCGGTTGCCGGCCCTGCGCGCGAGAGCCTCCGCGGTGGCGAGGTCGGCGGGTCGCTTCGAAATGATGCCGGCGAGAAGCTGCGGTAAGACCCGAAGGCCGACGCCGGCGCGATCGGCCTGTGCCCGCAGTCCGGGGAGCTCGGGGTGCCGTTCTCCGGGTGCGCTGGTGTACTCCGCCGTGACGCGCCACGCGTGCGACGCGAGCTGCGCGCGCGCCGATCCGAGCCCCGCGGCGATCCGCTCGGCGATCCGGGCGGATCTCAGGAACGTGTCTCCGCCGACCATCGAGAGGAGCGGGAGGAAGTGAAGAAGGACCTGCCAGGCGCCGAGAGGCGAAAGTCCGGTGGGCTTCGCGAGATCCGAGAGAAGTCGAAGATCCGGGATGCGCTCATCACCCAAGGCGACCGCGATTAACTCCTCAAGATCGGGCGCACACAGGCGGAGCGGTTCATTGGTGCCGTCGAGGTGTTGTGCCTCAAGCGTGAATGCCATCGCTGTCGGCAATCGGCCCGCCTCGACCTCCGCGAAGGCCAAGCTCATCGCGTCCTGGAGTCTGCGTTGGCGGATGTGACGCCCGGCGGGCACGTCGGGGCGCGCCCACACCAGCTCGATCGCCTGGAAGCTCAACATCGCGCGGGACCAGCGGCGATAGCCGCCGTGAATCTGATTCAGCTGGTACTCGTAGGGCGCGAATAGCATCGCGTAGGGGGAAAGCGGGTCCCTCGGCGCGATCTGATTGAGCGGCGCCAGGAGAACATTCCGCATGCCGAGGAGCTGGATTGGCTCTACCGGACTGCTGGCCAGACATCTTCGGAGTCCGTCCCAATCCCCGTGGTCGATCGAGGCTGCGGCCCTGTAACTGTCGAAGACCGGATCTATGCCAACTGGAAGTTCCAAAGCCAGCTGCAGCAACGCTCGGCCATAGACGCCGTCGGTCGTGATCCCGTCCATGACCGTCCCGAGCTCGGCGCGGACGTTCGCCCAGTCACGTTGTGCCATCGCGTCGACAAGCGGTTTTGGAAGGGCCTCGCGCGAGACGGGTGCCCAGAGATCGATATCGGCGGTGTGCGTCGTCAAGGTGGCCGCCAAGCCGCTAGACCTGCATCTCCTCGAGCTTTGCAGCGGCTTCCGCGCGATTCGCAGCACCGAGCTTCGCTCGAGCGTTGGCGAGGTGCCGGGCGATCGTGTGCGGACTCAGGCTGAGACGTTCAGCGATTAGTTGATTCGTCAGACCTTCTGAGGCAAGACGGACGACTTCGACCTCGCGCTCTGAGAGGACCACACCGCGACGACGCCGTTCACCTACAAGCCGAGCGCGGCGCGCGAGCTCGTCGTTACGTCTACCAAGGCGGGCAAGAACCTCGTGTGCGCGCGCAGTCCCGAGCGTGCCGAGCGCCTCGACGGCTGCGATACGAGCATCGAGGGGTGCCGCCGTGTCCTCGATATGGCGCATGGCAACTTCCAGCAAGACGTTCGGTCGTCCAGAAGCGGACGCGAATTCGACGATTGCAGCCGATCTCATCCCGGCTGAGGCCATCCCCAACGCAGCGTCGGCTGCGATATCCGCGGGAACCAGCGATGGACGACGCCACCCAGTGGCCTCAAGCAGTGCGCTAAGCCAGCGGACGACACGAGTCGTTGGGTTGAGTGCCGCCGTCCACGTAAGAGCTGAGATCTGTGCCCAAACCTGACCCGATCGTCGCGCCGACGCCTCTGCGAGCGCGAGATCGTTCGCTTTACGCGTCGCGATGCCACGTAGAAGTTGCGGGAGAACACGCAGGCCAGCGCCAGCTTGTGCAGCCTGGGCGAGGAGGGCAGGTAGCTCGGGGTGACTTGGTTCGTACCGATCGCGGGCCATTTCTGACGCTACACGCCATGAAGCCGCAAGCACCTGCGCCCTTGGTGACCCGAAGCGGACCGAGATCCGGTCGGTAATCTCGACGCAGAGCCGAAACACGTCTTGCCCGGCGAGACTAAGGAATGGCATTTCGTGATTCAGAATTTGCCAAGTACCTAGAGGTGACGACCCAGTCGCTTTTGGTAGGTCTTGGAGGAATCGAAAGTCCAGACGGTCTTCGTCGCCCATGGCGATCGCAACGAGCTCTTCCAAATCCATTGCGATGCGTCGCATTGGTTCTGTTTCATCTCCTAACCTCTGGGCTTCTAGTGAGAGGGCGGCTGCTGTAGGCAACGTCCCAGCTTGGGCCTCTGCAACCGCGAGAAACACCGCGTCCTGCAGTCTTCGGTATCGGAAGTGGCGCCCGGCGGGAACGTCCGGCCTTGCCCACACGACGTCAGTGGCTTGAAACTTCAGCATGGACTTCGCCCATCGGCGGAAGCGACCCAGCATTTGGCTGAATTGGTACTCGTAACCACTGAAGAGCATCACTTGGTGCGGGAGCGAAGCGTCGGGGAGCTCCACATGATCTAGGGGAGCCAACAGGATCTCTCGCATACCGACAAGCTCCGCGTGCCCCATGACGTCAGATGCCAGACACTGCCTGAGAGTGTCCCAATCGCCATAGTCGACTGAGACCACCGCGCGGTAGCGATCCAACAGAGGATCGACGTCGAGGGGAAGTTTCATGACCAGTTGCAAGAGTGACCGACCGTACACCCCGTCAGTGACGGCGCCGTCCATCACGCTCTGAAGCGATCCGCGTGCAGCCAGCCAATCGCAGCGGTCTACGGCGTCAACCAGCTCACGCGGCAGTGCTTCGAATGAGACTGGAGCCCACAAGTCGACAGGCGAATCGGATGCCACGCTCCCCACAGCCGCGATGTTAGGGTTCGCTAAAAGATCGCGACCGTTTCCGGCATCGGCTGTTGGCGTTCAATCGGGTTGAAAGAGCCGCCGGTACGAAGATTCAGTCTTCGCCCCGAAGTCTCCAAGGATGTCCCTTGTTTGTGCGATCGATTTCCGCTCGTTGTGGAAGTTTGCCCGGTCGGTAACGCGTAGTGTGCGGGGTTCAAGACGTTTGCCGGTCTCCGCTCCGATCGAAGGACAGCGAAACGCCTCCACGTTTGTTCCTCGGCGGGGCTGGACAAACGAATGCAACCAAAGCCGGTAGCGAGCCGACACCTCCGCTGGGAAGACCGTCGGTACCGCGCGGCGATGCGCCGCTGCAGCCAGCGGTCCCCCAGCCAAGCGCTGATTGAACTGCCGGGTCCGAGCTCAGGGTCGTTTTCCAGGGCTTGTTGGCTGTCCCTGCTCTTCGGAGAGGCATTCGCCGGTGTCTGGCCCGTATCGAAGGGCCGTCCGGCTTAAGGGGGCAGCCGCATCAGCCGATTCCTTGACTGCCAGTCCTTTCTGGGAAGGGAGGTCGTAGTCAAATGCGTCGAGTTGTTGCGATTATCGCCGCGCTAGCTGCGCTTCTGCTTGGCGGGGGCGCCGGCACGTTGGGGTATTAGACAAGGTTTCCAACGCTACTTAGGCGCTTGAGGTGAGCGCGGAGTAGAGGGCCTGCGGGGCCCTCTCTCCGTTTCAGACGGTAACTTGCTTCCCCGGTTGGGCGCTTATCCTGCCCACCCGTGGGGAAGAGGACTCCTAAAACAGACGAACGCTTAATGCTCGCGGCTGTCATAGGGGCTGCTGGCGTAATCCTTATCAAACTCTCGGCACCACCTCCCTTCGACTTCAACCTCGGCTCTTTTGCGTTCTGGTGCTTGGTGACCCTGGTGGCCTCGGTGCTGCCAGTCCGGCTTCCAGGTGATGTCCTCGCAACCCTCAGCACGGGACCACTTATCGCAGCTGTCTTCGATCCCAACTTGGCGAATCCATTTGCTGCCTGCTGGGTCGCTCTGATTGGGACTTTTGAACTTCGTGACATCAGGCGACAGATCCCTTGGTACGGGACGCTCTTTAACAGGGCCAACTTTGTGCTCTCCACATTCGCGGCCTCTCTCACACTGACAGTTACACAGCCCTGGGTGCGACACGGTGACGCGTGGGGAACCTTTGCACAAATCGTTCTCGTGGGACTCGCATTCGCTCTCGTAAATAACTTCCTAAGTGTCCTCGCTGCGAGCGTGCGCACGCACAGCCCGTTTGCAAAGGTTTGGAGCTTGTCAGTGCGGCAGGTTGCCGTAGGCCTGCTCGGTCAAGTCCCGATGGGTTGGCTAATGGCCCAAATCGCTGACGGCGTTGGTTATTGGGCGACGGTTCCGTTCCTCATACCTCTCGCGTTGGCACGTTATACATTCACGAAATACGCCGAGACCCGGGAGCTATTTCTCGGGACTGTCAGCGCGTTGTCGCAAGCGATTGATGCCAAGGATGGCTTCACCCGGGGTCACGCAGATCGTGTTTCGAGAATTGCCGGCGCGATCGCACGCGAGATGGGTCTCGGTGAGACCGAGATAGAGCGAGTTGAGCTCGCCGGGCTTCTTCACGACATTGGCAAGATTGGCGTCGAAGACCGGATTCTCATGAAGCCCGTACGGCTCGACGATGATGAACGCGAGCTCATGCGGAGGCACCCACTCTATGGCGCTTCGATTCTCGAGCCGTCTGCCGCGTTGCGCCCGCTAGTCACCATCGTTCTTCACCATCACGAGAACTACGACGGCTCCGGCTATCCCGAGGGGCTAGCCGGAGAGCGGATTCCGCTCGGCGCGCGAATCATTATCGTGGCAGACGCTTATGAGGCAATGACATCCGATCGCATCTACCGGAAGGCCATAGGCCACCAGAGAGCACTTGAACAATTGAACAGGTACAAAGGACTCCAATTCGATCCGACGGTTGTGAGGGCACTCGAGGGTCTACTTGAGCGGAATGGACCTAGTGCATTCGAAGTGAGTGACTTGCCTCCTATCAACTACGAGACCCTTGCTCAACTACGAATCCGTCTTACGCGCGATCCGCTCTTACGCGACGCGAATGTTGGTTAGCGGTGCGATCCTTGGTTTCATAGCCGGTTTCGCGCTCCGCCGCGATTGGCGACCGCTCCGAGAGCTTCAACTCCGCGCCTTTCCCGTTTTGCTCGCGGCTATTTTGATGCGAGGAGTCGCATTGGCGGTTCCTCGCGTGGGGTTACCCCTCGAGGTCTTAGGGATCGCAGCCATCGGTTTGGTCGCGTTGATCAACAGGCGCACGACGGGAATGGTTCTTATCGCTGTCGGCTGCGCGCTCAACGTGCTGGTGATAGTTGTCAATCAGGGGATGCCTGTGGCCAGCGACGCGCTCCTGTCGGCGGGGGCTGAGATGCCTCACGACCCGCTGCATGTCGTATTGGGCGAGGCAACGAGGCTCCCTGCCCTCGGGGACATCATTCCAGTCGGGCCATTTCACTCGGTCTATTCAGTTGGCGACCTGGCGATCGCTATAGGAGGATTTGTAGTCCCCTTTCGTGCATTACTGAAGTCATGACTGCATTTCGTGTCTTCTGGGTTGCCCAAGCCGTGAGTCGGTTCGGAGACCCCATCACTCTCATAGCTCTGACGACGATTACGTACCGGGCGACCGAGTCCGCCTTCTACACGGCTCTAGCTGTCGTCATCGCTACGGTGCCGTCAGCTGTCTTTGGATTTTTAGGTGGCGCCCTTGCAGACAGGCTCGGCGCACGATCCGCAATGATCGTCGCCGACAGCCTACGAATGGTGTTGATAGCTGCGGTCCCAGTTGCACTTGCAGCGGGATTGCCTCTGGCCGTGCCTTACCTCTGCGTGTTCGCCGCAGCCGTTTGCGCGGCCGTTTTCAATCCGGCGCGCATTTCCATGGTGCCCCAACTTGTACGTCCCGAGCGGCTAACCGAAGCGAACTCACGACTTGGATCCACCGATCGCATCGTTGAGATTCTCGGTTCGGTTGTGGCCGGATTGCTCGTGGCGAGCCTCGGTGCTGGCGCGTTCTACTTCGATGCGTTGACCTTCGGGATCTCGGCCTTGATTCTGTCACGGATCCGCGAACCAAACCCATCGACTTCTGCTTCATGGTCGCTCAAGAGCGATGCGACCTCAGGTTTGCGTTTTCTGCTTGATTCGCCAACCCTCCGTGCGAACACGGTGTTCTCCGTGCTCGCCCAACTCGCGCTACCAATTGTGAACGGCTTGACGCCTGTTCTACTGATCCGGCGCTTTGCAGCAGGGAACATTGATGTTGGCGCGCAACTGTTCGGTATAGCCGAGGCTGCCCTTGCCGCAGGCGCGGCAACCGCAGGGCTGCTTCTTCCTGAGTACCTCGGTAGAACACGCAAGGGTCATATTTTGGTTTCCGGCTTCGGGCTTTACGGAGTGCTGCTAATCGCACTCGCTGGCGCGGGCAGTTTCATTACCGCGGTCGTCATTTTCTTTGCCATGGGAGTTGCGAACATTCTTTTCCTCGTGCCGAACGTGACGATCTCGCAGGAATTCACCCCTGCCGAACTCAGGGCGCGCGTGGCCGGAGCCCGCCTCGCGCTCTTGAATCTGTCGTGGCTTCCGGTATTCGCGATCAGTGGGTACCTCGCAGACCGAATCGAGGCGGCACCCCTGATTGCCGTAGGGGGGTTGATTACCCTAGTGACCGCTTTCGGTGGGTGGCTGTGGCCGACTGTCCGCGACGTCGCCTGAGCGCCGACCGTACGGAGGTCCCAACCCACCGCTCGGTTTGACATGTACGGTCACCGGCACACAAAATGGTCCGGCCGCACGAGGGTTGACCTTTCATTAGCTAATCCTGAGCCCTCGCGGGAAGGAAGCGTACGGAAAGTGGCGCAGAGGACGATTCTCGTCGCGGATGACGACGCATCCATTCGCTCCCTTCTCAAG
>VBEY01000152.1 GCA_005889295.1 Chloroflexota bacterium
TGGTGTAGCCGCGCTCGGCGGCGATCAGATCGAGCGGAAGCGCGGCGAGCTCGTCGACGATCGGAACGGCTCGCGGGTCCTTCCGCCGATCGACCGTGATGAGGTAGCGCCGGCAGATCTCGCACGCGTCGATCCGCAGGTGGGGGAAGAGCTCGACATCGGAGAGGATCGGCATCTTCGCGCCGGAGGTCTCACCGCACGACGCGCAGGTCATGCGGCTCAGCACCCACTCGTTGGCGCAGCGCGAGCAGACGAGCTTCCTCGGACTCGTCAGCAGCGCCTCGCCCGTCTCCCCGAACACCGCCAGCTGTGGCAGTCCGCCGCAGCGCGGGCAGTGGCGGTCGTCGGTTTCGCTCATGCGAAGCGTCGCGGCAACATCCGGGAGCGCCTCGAGCACCGGCGACGCGCTCGCGCGCGCGAGGAACGCATCGGTACCGTCCTGGTCCTCGCCGGCGAGCCACGCCTCGACGATCCCCTCAAGGTCGCCGTCATGGAATCGGAGCAGCACCGCCTCGCGGAGGCGCTCCGTTCCAGCGGCGACCGCGACCTCCATGACCGCAGGGAGCGCATCGCGCACCACGAATGACGCCAAGTCGTCGGCCGCGGGCGGCGTCGCGAGCGCGCGCTCGAACGCGCGCTCCTGCGCGTCCACAAGCGGGAGGTAAAGCTGCAGGGTCTGCTCGGCGAAGTCGAGCCGCGCGCCGAGCTCCCGCGCCCGCTCGCGGCGCTCGCCGTAAATCGTCACGCCGTCAGCGACGAGCGCGGTCATGAGATCTTCTCGATGTTCACGAGGAAGGCCTTAAACTCCGGTGTTCTCGCGTTGGCGTCGCCGACGAACGGCGTAAGGGCATTCGCGAGCCAGTACTTCGAACGATCCGGATTCGCTTCCGCGGACACGCCGATGAAGCCCCAGTGGATCGGGATGCCGATGTGGTAGACCTTTTTGTTCCCCGCGAGCGTGAGCGGACCGAGGCGCTTCGTGACCAACGCCGCGACCTCGAGCTTGCCGCGCAGGCTCGAGACACGCACGCGGTCTCCGTTCTTGATCCCCTTTTCGTCGGCGAGCTCCTGCGGCACCTCCACGAAGGCTTGGGGCTGTAGCCCCACGAGGAGCGGGACCTGCTGCGTGATGTAGTGCTCATGCTCCGTGAGGCGGTAGCTCGTCGCCACGTACGGGAACTGGTCGACTTTCCCGAATCGGTTCGGGCGCCCGGCGGCCTGGTCGTACAGGAAGGCCACCGGATCCTCCGATTGACTCGGGTGGAGCGGGTTCGGGATCGGCGCCTCGACAGGCTCGTAGTGCTCGGGGAACGGACCGTCGTTCATCGAGTTCGAGAAAAGCCGGCCGGTGCCCTCGCCGTTCATGATGAACGGCAGCCACGCCGCTGGATCCTTCGGGTTCATCGTCGCTGGGTAGTCAGGAACGTCCCCGACCCAGGTCGTGCCGTTCCATTGGATCCCCGGGCGCTTGGGGTCCCACGGCTTGCCGTCGAGGTCGGCGGAAGCGCGGTTGTACATGACGCGGCGGTTGAGCGGCCAGCTCCAGGCCCACTGCGGATAGAAACCCATCCCGGTCGGGTCGTTGGCCTGCGCGTTTTGGACCCCGTTCCGGCGCTTGCTGAGGTTGCCGGCATCCGGGTAGCTTCCTGTGTAGATCCAGTCTCCCGCGGTCGTCGTCCCGTCGGCCTTCAGGTTCGCGAAGCTCGTCATCTGGCTGCCAGTGGAGAGGTCCTTGCCGTTGATCTCCTTAGCGATCTCGTCGAGCTCGGGCTTCTTCGGGTCCTTGTAGCCGAGGGTCATCGCCATGATCGGGTCCTGGAATCGTCCGCCCTGCTGTTTGTAGAGCGTCTTCACCCGGTCGAAGATGTCGGCGAGGATCCAGTGATCGTGCCTCGCGTCGCCTTCCGGAGGGAGGACCTGCTCCTTCCATTGCATCCAGCGGCCGCTGTTGACGAAAGAGCCGTCCTTCTCGATCCAGTGCGTCGCCGGGAGCATGAAGACCTCGGTATTGATCTTCGACGCGTCCATGCCCGGCGCGTGCCAGAACTCGGAGCTCGTCGTTGGGAAGGCGTCCATCACGACGAGCCACTTGAGGTTCGAAAGCCCCTGAAGGACCTGGTTCGAGTCTGGACCGATGCTGGTCGCGGTCATCCCGCTAAGGATCACGCCCTCCATCTTTCCCTTGAGAGCCTGGTCGTAGATCGACATCCACGACGAGTTCACCGCGGGCTTAGGGATGAAGGCAAACGCATACTCGTTGTCCTGCGTAGCCGCGCTGCCGTACCAGCCCTTGAGCAGGCTGACCATGAAGTTGCGGTAGTTCGTACCGAAGAAGTTCCACGAGTTTGGGTCGCTCTTCTTGGGCGCGCTCGCGGCGACGTAGGCGTCCAAATTCTTCTGGCCTGGCGCCGGGATCCGCAAGTACCCGGGCAGGATCTCCCAGCTGATCGCATGGTCGGTGTTTCCCTGAATGTTGGCGTGGCCGCGCTCCGCGTTCATGCCGCCGCCGGGCCGGCCCATATTCCCGAGCAGGAGCTGGAGGAGCGCGCCAGAGCGGATGAGCTGACCGCCGGTGGTGTGATGCGTGAGGCCGACCGCGTACACGATCGTCATCACTTTGTCCGGACGGCCCATCTCGCCGACGATCTTCGCGACCTCGAGGAACTGGTCCTGCGGGATCCCCGTGATGCTCGAGACCACATCCGGCGTGTACCGCGAGTAGTGTTTCTTGAGCAGCTGGAAGACGGTGCGTGGGTCCTGAAGCGTTCGATCGCGTTTCGCTTTCGCTTGCGTCGACCCGGCTGCCCCGTCGAGCGCCGTGCCTTCCGTTTCGTACGCCCACGTCGAGATGTCGTACGAGCGTGTCGACGCGTTGTAGCCCGTGAAGAGCCCATCCTTGAAATCGAAGCCCTCCTTCACGATCCAGGACGCGTTCGTGTAGTTCCGGACGTACTCGTCGTGGTAGAGGTTGTTCTGCAGCACATAGTTGATAAGGCCGCCAAAGTAGGCGACGTCCGTCCCGGTCCGAATGCGGAGATACCGGTCGGCGAGCGCCGACGTTCTCGTGTAGCGCGGATCTGCGTGGATGATCTTCGCGCCGCCGCCCGCTCCTGGACCCTTGGTCGGATCGAGCTTCGCCTTGACAAACCACTGGAACCCGACCGGATGCGCCTCCGCCGGATTCGCACCGTTTATGAGAATGACGTCGGCGTGCTTGATGTCACGCCAGTGATTCGTCATCGCTCCTCGTCCAAATGTGGCGGCCAAACTGGTCACCGTTGGGCCGTGTCAGACCCGGGCTTGCTGTTCTATATGCACTACGCCGAGCGTGCGCATCACCTTCGTCGCGAAGTAGCCCTCTTCGCTCGAGAAGGCGGCGCCGCCGGCGAAGGCGACCCCCTCGGTGCGATTGACGACATTGCCGTTCGCGTCTTGCGCGACGAACGTGTTGTCGCGGGACGCCTTGATGTTCTGGGCGATTTTGTCGAGCATGAAGTCCCAGCTCTTGTCTTCCCACGTGGTGCTGCCCGCTGCGCGATATTGTGGCTTTCCGACCCGGCGCGAGCTGGTCGCAAGCTGCATCGCCGTCGCGCCTTTCGGACAGAGCCGGCCCTCGTTGACAGGGCTGTCTGGATCGCCCTCGATCTGTAGGAGCTGGGTCTTTCCCGCGACTTCACTCGTATACGCGATCAGCGCGCAGCCGACGGCGCAGTAGGGGCAGATTGAGTGAACTTCCTTGGCGCCGGAAATCCGAAGCTCAAGCGTCCGCTTTTTCGCGGCGGCGAGATCAAAGCCGAGCGGATTCGCGAGTGGAACGAGCGCCATCCCGGCGGTGCCGGCGGCTCCGAGCTTCAGGAACTCACGGCGAGTGATTTCCGTCATCGGGAATCGGCCCCGTTCTACTCCGGAGGTTCCGGAGGCGCAAGCGCGGCGCTAAGGTTCTCGCCTGATGAATGAGTTCTTCGACTCGCTCGGCAAGCGCTGGCAGAGGGCCGCTCTGCGACATGGGGTGAAGATCGAGGAGCCCGTACTCGATCCGAAAGTCGCCGAGGAGCTACTCGAGCTCGCCCGTGTAGTCGCCCACACCTCGGAGCGCCGCTTCGCGCCGCTCGCCTCCTACACAGCCGGCATCGCCGCCGAGCGTTTGCGGGAAGCAAAACCTGCGGATGCTGAAGCGATCGCGGGCTACATCCGAGAAGTTCGCGAGGCGCTCGAGCGAGAGCCTCCCGTCTAGCCGAGCACCTCGCGCAGCGCCGCCCCAGCGTCGTCGAACGCTTCGCCTGCTTCGGGCAGCACGCCGGCGAAGCTCATGAAGCCGTGGAACATCCCCGGATAACGCCTGTATCTTGCGCGAATTCCCAGCTTCCGGAGCTTCTCGGCGTACGCCTCCCCATCGTCCCGTAGCGGGTCGCACTCCGCGGTGATCACGAACGCGGGCGGCATCGCTCTAAGGTCGGCGCGAAGAACAGACGCGAGCGGGTCGTCAGCATCGGCGGCGATCCGAACGTAGTGCCTCCCATACCACTTCATGTCGGCGCTTGTGAGTCCGTAGCCCTCCGCGTATTCCCGGTGCGACTCGGCCTTTGAGCTGAGCTCCGTGACCGGCACGGTGAGCAGCTGGAATGCGATCTTGGGTCCCCCGCGG
>VBEY01000153.1 GCA_005889295.1 Chloroflexota bacterium
TTGGCCACGTTCAGCATGCCGAGCGTCGCGATGAACGACGGGATCTTCAGCTTCGCGACGAGCACGCCGTTGACCAGGCCGGCGATCCCCCCGGTGGCGATGCCGGCGAGGATCCCGACCGGCAGCGGCAGCTGCCACACCGTCACGAAGACGGCGGTCATCACCGCCGAGAGCGTCATCACGGTGCCGACCGATAGATCGATGGAGCCGCTGACGATCACGAAGGTGACGCCCAGGGCGAGGATTCCGTTCACCGTCGTCGCGATGAGGATCCCAACGACATTGTCGAACTGAAGGAAGTTCGGCGACAAGAGCGAGAAGACGCCGGTGATCACGATGAGCGCTCCGAACGCGAGCACCCGCTGCATCGCGTCTGAGCGCATAAGCGTCGCCCTCCGCGCAGGCGAGAGCGCGACCGAGCCGATCTTCACTCTAGTTGGCCTGCGCGACCGCTTCGCGCATCGTCGCGTACGTCATGATCTGTTCCTGCGTCGCGCCGGCACCGGCGAGCTCCCCGGTGATCCGGCCCTCACACATCACGAGGATGCGGTGGCTCATTCGTAGGATCTCCGGGAGCTCGGAGGAGATCATGATGATCGCCTTCCCCTGGTGAGCGAGCTCGTTCAGCAGGTGGTAGATCTCGCTCTTCGCGCCGACGTCGATGCCTCGAGTCGGTTCATCGAAAATGAGGATCTCCGTGTCGGCGGTGAGCCACTTCGCGATCACGACCTTCTGCTGGTTCCCGCCGGAGAGGTTGCGGACCTTCTGCCGGATGCTCGGGGTCTTGATCGCGAGACGCTTGACGCGCTCGAGTGCCGTCGATCGAGTACGGCCGGCGTCGATGCGGCCGAACGCGTGGACAAATTTGCGGAACGTCGCGAGGACGATATTTGTCTCGACGTCCATCGACAGCGCGAGGCCGTACCGCTTGCGGTCCTCGGAGAGGTAGCCGATCCCATGGCCGACCGCGTCGCCCGGGCTCCTGATGTGCGCCGGTTTGCCGTGCACGCGGATCTCGGCCGAGTCGGCGCGGTCCGCGCCGAAGACGGCTCTCGCGACCTCGGTGCGCCCGGCGCCGACGAGCCCGGCGAAGCCGAGGATCTCGCCGCGATGCAGGTTGAAGCTCACGTGCTGGACGGTGCGGCCGCGGCTCAGGTCGCGGACGTCGAGCACCACGTTCGCGTCGGTCTCGTGGACCACCGGAGCCTCTTCGAAGATGGTGCGCCCGACCATCATCCGGATGATCTGCTCGATCGTCGCGTCCTTCGTCTCCACAGTCGCGATGTACTGGCCGTCGCGCATGACCGTGACCCGGTCGGAGATCCGCTTGAGCTCTTCGAGGCGATGCGAGATGTGCACGACACCGACGCCGGTTTCGCGAAGCTTGCGAATGATCGCGAGGTTCGCGACCTTCGTCTCCGGGTCGATCTTGAGATGAAGCTGGTCGAAGAGCGCCTTGGCGTTCCTGTTGAGGGCGCGATCGTCGAGGAGGAACGGTAGCGCGCCGCGAGGCTCGCGGCCGATGAAGATGTTCTGCGCCGCCGTCAGGTTCGGGATCAGGCTCAGCTCTTGGTGGATGATGCTGATGCCGAGGAGCTGAGCCGCACGCGGGGTCGTGACGTCGACGTCGGCGCCCTTCACCCGGACGCGCCCGGAGTCCTTCCGATAGACGCCGGCAAGTATTTTCATGAGGGTCGATTTCCCGGCGCCGTTCTCGCCGACGAGGGCGTGGACCTCGCCACGGCGCAGGTCGAAGTGGCAGTCCCGGAGGGCGTGGACGCCGGGAAAGTCCTTGCTGACCCCGTCCATCTCGACGAGCAGATCGCCGACCGCCTCCGGCACGACCCCTCCCATAGGACGAAAGGGGCCGTCGCCGATCCGCGACGGCCCCTGCGGTTCTCGCTAGATCGTTCGGGTTACTTGTACAGCAGTGCCGCGATGTCCGGGTTGTCGATGTTCGTCTTGTCGTACCACTTGAAGCCGGTGTCGATGTTCTTGGGGAGCGTCTGGCCCTTGAGGGCGTTGACAGCGGCCTCAACGCACTTGAAGCCGATCCCGATCGGGTCCTGCGTGATCGCGCCGGCCTCTGTCCCGCCTCGGATCGCGTCCATCTGCTGCTGACCCGAGTCATAGCCGATGACCGTGACCTTGCCGGACTTGTTCGACTCCTTCACGCCGTTCAGCACGCCGATGGCCGAGCCCTCGTTCGCGCCGAAGATGCCCTTCAGGTTCGGGTTCGCCTGCAGGATCGCCTTCGTGAGGTCGGTGGACTTGAGCTGGTCGCCGCCGCCGTACTGCGTCGCGACGATCTTGATGTTCGGGTACTTGTTCTTGATCTGATCGGTGAAGCCCTTCACCCGGTCGATGCCCGTGCGGCTCGTTTGGTCGTGCGCGACGATCGCGACCTCGCCGGAACCCCCGATGAGGGTCGCCATCTTGTCGGCCGCCGCCCCCGCCGCCGCGATGTTGTCCGTGGCCGCGGTCGCGAGCGGGATGTCGCTGTCGACACCTGAGTCGAAGCCGATGACCGGGATGTTCGCGTCCTTGAACTTCTGGAGGAGCGGTATCGCGGCCTTGCTGTCGAGTGCGGCGAAGCAGAGCGCCTGCGGCTTCTGATTGAGCGCGGCTTGCAGCATCTCGAGTTGTTTGTCGACCTGCGACTCGTTCTCAGGTCCTTGGAAAGTGATGGTGACGCTGAATTGGAGCGCCGCCTTGTCGGCCCCCTGCTTCACGGCTTGCCAGAATTGATGCTGGAAGCCCTTCGAGATCATTGGGATAAAGGCTTTGGCGACTGGGCTAGCGCTGG
>VBEY01000154.1 GCA_005889295.1 Chloroflexota bacterium
CCGACGGCCGAGGGCCACGGCTGGCGACTGGACTTCCGCGTGGCGCAGCTCGGCAACGCGTACCTGCACGAGTTCTCGGTGCGCGAGGTCGGCCGAGCCGCGATGCGCGAGCTGTCCCGCCGGACCAGCCTGACCACACAGATGGCCGTGCTTGATCACACCGACATCGTCTACATCGAGCGGCAGGACGCGAGCCGGCGACGGAGCGAGCCGCACGTGGTCACGGATATCGGAAGCCGGCTGCCGGCGTACTGCACCTCGCTCGGCAAGGCGATGCTCGCGTTCCTTCCTGATGATGAGATCGACCGGCTGTATGAATCGCCCGACGAGCTAGCGCCGC
>VBEY01000155.1 GCA_005889295.1 Chloroflexota bacterium
CCGCGATCAGTCTCGCCGGCCTCTCCGCGGGCATGCCAATCGCGACGATCGAGAGCCTCGGCCGCACCGTCGCGCGGACCGCGAGCCAGGTCTCGGGCGCCCGCGGCGGGTCGCGCGCGATCCCGAAGCTCCAGCGCGCCAAGCCGCGCCCGCGTCGTCGACCTGCGATCAATCGGAGGCGGCGCGTCCGCGGAGCGGCTTAGCCGTGCGCGTCGCGACATATCGCGCAGGTCAGGAGAACTCATGGGGCGTCGTTCGCGGCGATCACGTGTCCGACGCGCGCGAGCTCCGCGATGCCCCGCGCACCGTGCGTGAGCTGCTCGAGGCGACTGATCACTCGCGCTGGCTGACCGCGCTCGCCGACCCGGCCGCGCGCACGTTCCCGTTGAAAGAGGTGCAGCTCCTCGCGCCGCTCGAGCCGCGGCAGGATCTGATCGCGCTCGGACTCAATTACGGGATCCACCTCGACGAGAGCAAAGGCGTGACGATGCAGACCGCTCCGCCCAAGCAGCCCATCCTCTTCGGGAAGGCGGCAAGCAGCGTGATCGGGCCCGATGCGGAGATCCGTTTCGATCCGAAGGTCACGACGGAGGTCGACTGGGAGGTCGAGCTCGCGGTGGTGATCGGCCGTCGCGGCCGCGATATCACGACCGCCGCGGCGCTCGAGCACGTCTTCGGGTACACGGTTGCGAACGACGTGAGCGCGCGAGATCTCCAGTTCCTCGACAGCCGGCAGTGGTACCGCGGCAAGAGCCTGGACACGTTCGGTCCCTTGGGCCCGTGGATCGTGACGACCGACGAGCTCGGCGACGCGCGCGGTCTTCGTCTGACGCTCCGGGTGAATCGAGTGACGAAGCAGGACGCGTCGACGGATGACCTGATCTTCGGGATCGCGGAGATCATCGCCAGCGCCTCATCCGGACGCACGCTTCATCCCGGCGATGTGATTCTGACCGGGACACCCGAGGGCGTCGGCTTCACGCGCACGCCGCCGGAGTTCCTGCGCGGCGGCGATGTCGTCGAAGCGGAGGTTGAGGGGATCGGCGTGCTTCGAAATCGGGTGACCGTGGGCCCTGAGCGATAGCTCTTAGCGGTACAGCTCGATCTTCGCGGCATGGCCCGGTGCGCGAGCGAGACTGCCATCCGCGGTGACAAGGGACGCATCGAGTGCTTCCGCGAGTGCTACGTAGACGGCGTCGAACGCGCTCATGTTCGAGCGAAGCTGCCACATCCGCGGAAGGAGCCATGTGTGCGGATAGCGCCTTAGGCGCAGGGCCGCCATGTCCTCGAGCGCCTCGTTGGCGCGGGCGGCGGAGATGATTCGGGTCATCGCAAGCCGACGCAACGCGTGTGCAACTTCGACGTCGAGTAGGTGAGGCGCGTGGAGGCTCTCGGCAGGCGTCGCGAAACGCGCGGCGATCCGCTCGAACGCGCCGGCAGCCAGCAGATAGTCAAGCGCCGCCGACGCGTCGACGACGATCACTTCGCGTTTCGGTGACGGCGGATGACGGCTGCGGTGGAGCCTTTGAGATTCGTGGGCGTCCGCTGGCGAATGCGCTGCGTCAGCTCGGCGACGGTCGGCAGGTCCGCGACCTCCCGTACCTCGGCGAGGAGGTAATCCGACAGGGTCATGCCCGCTTGCGCGGCGCGGGACTTCAGCGTCCGGTGGACGGGGTCGGGGACGTTCCGAATCTGGATCATTTTGGCCATGCGCGGCACATTATTACATGCGCAGCGCATGCAACACTGGCGCCGCTAGACCGTTGGCGTCATGCTTGCGTCAGTGGCTCACCTGAGAAACGGTGCGATCGGCAGGATGGTCGCTGCGCTCGCGATCGTGCTCGCCGCATGCGTGCAAGCGCCACCGGCCGCGCCAGGGTCAGCGAGCGAGCCCGCCGCGGCGACGTTCGTCATCCCGAGGCCCACGGAGGAACCGGCCGCTCGGACGACTCTGACGAGCGTCTCCTTCTCGCGGCCGGACATCGAGCGCGAGCTCAAGACCTACTTCGAGCTCTTCTACAAGGCCCGGACGCTTCCGCGCGGAGGCCAGTTCGACCCGTCGGCACTCCGCGCGCTCGTCGAAGGCCCGTATGCCGACTACACCATGCCCCTGTTCGATCGCGATGTCGCCGACGCCAAGGCCGGACGTCTCCTCGAGGTCAGCTTCACCGATCTCGCGGTTGGCATCGAGTTCTGGAATCAGAGCGACACGGCCGTGGCCAACGTCACACGGACACGCGTCGAGCTTCGGGCCG
>VBEY01000054.1 GCA_005889295.1 Chloroflexota bacterium
CAGTCCGTCTCGGAGACTGCCGCCGAGATGCCCGTCAAGGTCACGGTGCTCCCGGATCGCTGGGAAGCGCCGCCCTGGCTGCGTTGACCCTCTAGAGGAGCGCCCGCACCACCCTGAGCTGCGGCGACGTCTCCGCGGTCTCGTCCTGCGCCAGGGGCAGACCCTGGTAGGTCCCTCGCACGATCGCCCACTTGCGAATGAGGTTCGCGTCGAGGCCGGCATCCGCGAACGCGCCGATCCAACGGTCGACGGAATCCTTGGTCGGCTGATGCCCGATGGGGTTCCAGAGCAAGGTCGGAACGTCGAACTCCGGCTCGCCCACCATCGGCTTCGGATCGATCACGACCCATCTATCACCGTGGCTCAGCAGATTGTGATGGTGGAAATCGCCGTGGACGAGCGTCGCGTCGTCTGGCCGCATCGTCCCGTAGATCTCTCTTGCCTGGCGGACGAGATAGTGATCGCCGGCATTGTCGAGCCACCGCGGCACGAGATCGCCGATCCACCGGAATGGGCGCCCTCTCGCGGCCGGTCGCCAGAACTTCCTCGCCGCTCCGATGGCGATGCGCATCGCCTCGTATTCCGAGAGGCTCGAGGCGTCGTAGCCCGGACGCGCGCGCTCGATGAGCATCGCGCGGCGTGCGCGATCGTGCCGCAGCAGTCGCACGGCGCCGTGACCGGCCAGCAAGGCCAGCGCGTCGGCTTCGTGATCGGCCTCGTCGTCCTCGACCGGTACGACTTTCAGGATCGCCTCATCGCCGGCGAACGCGACGTACGAGAAGCGGCCTGCGGCGACCATCTCGCCCAGCTCGACGTTCCACTCTGCCGCGACCTCGTGCGCCGTGGCGGCAAGCCGCGAGCGCACGCGATCGTTGATTCCCCAGGGCGCAGCGGCGAGCCACGCGCTCTCGCCCTCGGTCACTTCGCGCTCCGGGGGCCCCTTTCGCTGGCCCGGGCCAGGACGAACAGAACGTCCGACAGTCTGTTCAGCCAGGGAAGAAGGTCCTCGCCCGAGACGTAGCCGGCGTCGACGCATTCGACGACGCGACGCTCCGCTCGGCGGGCCACCGTGCGGGCATGATCGAGGCTCGCCGCGAAGCGGTTGTCGCCGGGTATGACGAAACGTCCTTCGATCGGCGTGCGTTTCTTGACCATCTCGAGGACCTTCTCGAGCCGCGCCACCGCGGCTCCGTCAAGGCGCTCCTTCAGGCGACCGAGGTCGTTCCGCGGGGTGGCGACCTCGGCCATGACCAGATACAGGCCGCGCTGCAGCTCGAGGAGCTCGCGGCCGAGACTCGAGCGCGGCGCGAGCGACCGCGCCAGGCCGAGGACAGCCTGCGTTTCGTCGAGATCGCCGAGCGCCTCGATCCGAGGATCCGTCTTGCGAACGCGCTCCTTGCCGAACAGCGATGTCTCACCGGCGTCGCCGGTGCGGGTGGCGACTCGCGCCGAGGGCCGTCGGCGGGCGGGCACGCTCGACAGTCTGGCCGCTCCGGTCACGCTATGCTCGACCAGTCCCGCGAAGCTTCCCGCGGGGTTTTGATGGAGGGACCGATGCCGACGGGTCGAGGCGAGGCCAAAGACAAGAACAGGAAAAAGAAGTCCAAGGAGCAGCTCGAACGCGAGCTGAAGAAGAAGGGCGTGGCGCAACCGGTCCAGCCCATGGCCTTCGAGATCGTGAAGCCGAAACGGAAAGAAAAAGAGAACTGGTGACAAGCCACTCCGGCAAAAACGGAGGGGAGCGGGGCGGCGCCGGTGTGAAGCAAGCCGGCGCCGCTCTTTTTGGGAGCGCTAAGGAGCAGAAGGTGGCTGTGACAGAAAAGTCGAGAGCGATCGAGCAGGCGATCCAGCAGATCGAAAAGCAGTTCGGGAAGGGCTCGATCATGAAACTCGGCGCCCACGCCGGGGAGAAGATCGACGCGATCTCGACCGGCTCGCTCGCCGTGGACATGGCCCTCGGCGTGGGTGGCTTCCCGCGGGGACGCGTGGTCGAGATCTATGGCCCCGAGGCCTCCGGCAAGACCACGCTGGCGCTCCACGCGGTCGCCTCCGCGCAGAAGACCGGCGGAACGGCCGCCTTCATCGACGCGGAGCACGCGCTCGATGCGGCGTGGGCGCGCACCTGTGGCGTCAGCACCGACGATCTGCTCATCTCGCAGCCGGACAACGGCCAGCAGGCCCTCGAGATCGCCGACACGCTCGTGCGGTCCGGCGCCGTCGACATCGTCGTCATCGACTCGGTCGCGGCCCTCGTGCCGCGCGAGGAGATCGAGGGCGAGATGGGCGATGCGCACGTCGGTCTCCAGGCGCGGCTCATGAGCCAGGCGCTCCGCAAGCTCACCGGAACGATCTCCAAGACCAAGACGACCGTGATCTTCATCAACCAGCTGCGCGAGAAGATCGGAATAATGTTCGGGAACCCGGAGACCACTTCTGGTGGCAGGGCGCTCAAGTTCTACGCGTCGATCCGGATCGACATTCGCCCGATCGAGCCGATCAAGCAGGGCGATGTGGTGATCGGCCGTCGCGTGAAGGTCAAGGTGGTGAAGAACAAGGTGGCGCCGCCCTTCCGGATCGCCGAGATCGAGATCCTCGCGAGCGAGGGCATCTCTCGCGAAGGTGGCCTCATCGATATGGGTATCACGACCGGCGTGCTCGACAAGTCCGGCGCGTGGATCAACTACGGCAAACAGCGCATCGGCCAGGGTCGCGAGAACGCGAAGCAGTTCCTCCGCGACCACCCTGAGGTCGCCGCCGAGATCGACGCGAAGGTGCGCGACGGCAGCCTGACGGCCGGAGCTGACAGCCCGAACGGTGAGGAAGCCTAGCTCCCCGGCGAAGCCCCTCGGAAGCCCGTACGAAGCCGCGGTCGAGTTCCTCGCGACCCGACCACGAAGCCTCGCCGAGATCCGTCGACATCTGCGCGGAAAGCGCTACGACGAGGAGGCTGTCGACGGCGCGATCGACAAGCTCCGCGCGCAGCGCTATGTCGACGACCTCGATTTCGCTAAGTACTGGGTCGAGCAGCGCTCGCGGTTCCGCCCGAAGGGCGACCGCGCCCTCGTAGCGGAGCTCACGAACAAGGGCGTCTCGCGCGAAACGATCAACGAGGCGCTTGGCGAAATGCCGGCAGAGAGCGAGGGCGACCGTGCGCGCCGCGCGGTTGCCCGTTCGCTGTCGCGGTGGCAGGCGCTCGATGCGCCAGAGCGCAAGCGAAAGGTCCACGCGTTCCTTGTCGCGCGCGGATTCAGCTACGAGGTAATCGACGAAGTGATCCGCGCCGAAGAGCCGAACGCATAGCGTCATAGACTCGCTGACGATCCAGTCAAGCGATAGGGGGAGGCCCATGCGCAAGTTCCTCGTGCTTCCGTTGACCGTCGCGTTGCTCGTCACGATCACCGCGCTCGCGGGCGCCGCCGGTGTGTCGCATCTCGTGAATACCGGTAGTCCGATGACGCCGTTCTCGGAGAACAAGCAGAACGAGCCGGCCGTCGCGATCGACGCGAATCACCCGAACGTGCTCGCCTCGGGTGCGAACGACAACATCGACCTGGAGGCCTGCAACGCCGCAAACGACACGACCTGCCCGTTCACCAGCGGGGTGGGCGTTTCAGGCATCTACTTCTCATTCGACTCTGGCAAGACCTGGACGCAGCCGACGTACACCGGCCTCAGCGCGCGTAGCTGCCAGGGGGCACCCGGACCTTCCGATCCGGCATGCACGCCTGCGGTCGGTCCTATCGGCACGCTCCCTTGGTACTTCGAGAATGGCCTCGTCGCCGATGGCGACCCGGCCGTCGCGTTCGGCCCGAAGCAGGGCGCGAATGGGACCTTTTCGTGGGCGAATGGCTCGCGCCTGTATTACGCGAACCTCACCTCGAACCTGAGCGCCCTCCGTTCCGACGCCGAATTCAAAGGCTTCGAGGCGATCGCCGTCTCCCGGACAGACAACGTGCAGGCGGCTGCCGCAAACGACAAGAGCGCCTGGATGCCGCCGGTGATCATCTCGAAGCAGTCCTCGACAACGTTCTCCGACAAGGAGCAGATCTGGGCGGACAACGCTTCGTCCAGTGCGTTCTTCGGAAACGTCTACGTTTGCTGGGCCGCGTTCCGCGGTCAGGAGAAGAGCCCGAACGCGGCGCCGGCGCCACTGCAGGTCGCCGTCTCGCGTGACGGCGGCAGCACCTGGTCGCAGCAGCAGGTCGGCGCGGCCGCGAACAACAGCAACCGCAATCCCACGGACGGCTGCACGATCCGAACCGACAGTCACGGCAATGCGTACCTCTTCGGCGTCGGCGCAAAGGGCGGGGAGGCGTTCGAGGCCCTCTCTGTGTCGACCGACGGGGGAGCCAGCTGGTCGAATCCAACACCGGTCGTCGGCCCCGTGACGCAGCCGGGTATCTTCGACCCGAACACCGGCAGACCGTCCATCGATGGCCTCGCCGGCGCGCGGAGCGATCTGGCTCCCGCACCGAGCATCGACATCGCGAACGGCGCACCGACAGGTAGCGACGCGACGAACCGGATCGTGATGAGCTACGTGAGCGGTGAGATCACGAAGCCGCACGTCTTCTTCACCGAGTCGACCGATCTAGGGAAGACCTGGGCGACTCCGCGGGCGATCGAAGGTCCGACTGACCGTGGGTACTACGCCGCGCCCGCGATCTCACCGAATGGGAAGACCGTCTACGTCGTCTACAACGCGTTCACCACGTCGTACCAGCCGACGACGGGCACACCGCGCTCGCTCGTCGGCGTCTTCATGCAGGCCGCGGCCGGTGCAGGCGCGACCGGCGCGTTCACGGAGGCTCACCGGGGTGCTCCCGGTGACCCGAGGGGCTCGAGCCAGAACAACCTCGTCGCCGAGTTCCTCGGCGACTACGTGTACGCGGCCGCCACACGGACCTACGGGGTCGGCGTGTGGAACGACACGCGAACTGCGGCAGACTGCACAGCGGCCGACGCGTGGCGCCAGGACATCGCGACCGGAGGCACGACCGTCCCGCGTCCCGCACCGCAGCAGAACTGCCCGGCTACCTTCGGCAACTCGGACATCTTCAGCTTCACGACGGCTCCTTAGCGACGACCCGCCAAGAAGATGAGAGAGGCGCCCCGTCCGGGCGCCTCTCTTCGTTTCAGGGCCGCACGTGTAGGACGAGACCGCTATCGGTGCCGTCGACGACGAGCCGCCAGCAGCTGTCCGCGAACCCGATTGGTTTCCAGCCGGCCTCGAACGTGAACGCACCCCACGGACTCGGCCGTGGGTGAGCCGTGACGCCGTAGTCGACCCACGCAGCTGGGGCCGAGCTTTCCAGGTTCTGGAATCGGAGCGCGACGCGATCCCTCTCGACCGTCCCGCGACGGACGATGAGGAGGGGCTCGTCCATCGCGGTCGCGGCGGGGGTCGATGTCTCGCCGACGACGCCGATCTTGCCGTCCACTGTGATCACGCCCGATGCATCACGAGTGGTGGTCGGTTGACAGCTCGACGCACTTGACGAGGACGGAGATGCGGTTTTCGAGCTCGCGGTGCTGGTCGGCGATCCCGCCGAGCCGGGCGACGCGGAGGACCCGCAGGCACCGAGAACGAGCGACAGGGCGAGAGCGAGCCGCACATCTGTATTTACAGCCATCCCGACCCGGCGGTTCCCTCGCGCCGCCGTGCGGTTGCGAGGCCGGCGGCAAGGGCGGCGACATGAATGGGCACGAGGAGGCGCGAACCAGCCCGTGCCAGTCGGGTGCTGAATGAGCCTGCGAATGGGGCAAACGACGCCAGAGCGAGGGTCATCTGGGTGATCCCGAGGTTTCGGGCGCGGACGCTCTTGCCCACCGAGTGGACCTCCTCGTACGAGATGGGGGAGGCCATCGCGAGATAGCGGAGGGACGGCGTGATGAGGCAAATCGCATCGAGGCTCCCGAGGCGTGTGCCGGCGAGCGTCGTCGCGAGTGTCAGCCAGCTGTCGAGCTCGAGATCGAGGACCCGGCCGAGATGCGTGGGGCCGCGACCGCGCCGACGCGCGAGCGGGCCGTCTATCCAATCGGTCAGGGTCGAGCCCGCAAGCGCGAGCGGCCACGCGACCTTCGCCGCATAGCTGCGCCGATCGCGGCGTCCCGCCAGTGCAGCGGCCGCGACGATCGACGCGCCCAATCCCCTGCTCAACGTCAGCGCATCGACGGCATCCAGGTCGTCGGGATCTTCTTCGTGATGGCGGGTGAGGGCCTTCGCGATCAGGATCTGCTGGACAAGAAACGAGGCCAGCGCAGCGGCGACGAAACCAGCGCCGCGACGCCGGTCATCTCTGGCGAACGGGACCGAGACGAGGACGATCGCAGCGACTCCGATGCCCGTGATACGAGCCCAGCCCGCACGCACATCGCGAATGATGGCGCGAGTATCGTCCCGGACCGTGGCGGACCGTTCGTCGTCGCCTCGCCTCGAGATCGTCGGCTGGGTGGCGACGCTCGCCTTCGTCGCGTTCTCCTATTGGCTTCGGCGCGTGTTGAATCGCTCCAGGGGTAGTGGCGCCTGACCGCGCGGGGTCGGTGACGCGCCGCGCGGAGCGGGCCCTGTTCCTGACCACGCCGATCTTGATCGCGGGCCTCGCGCACGTGGCGGTCATCACCTTGGACCTCGTGCCCGGGCTTGCCCGGCCGATCGACGCCGGCCGCCGCTGGCGTGGGCGGCCACTGCTCGGGAGCAACAAGACCTGGCGCGGTTTCGTCGTGATGCCCGCCGCTACGGCGATCACGATCGCGGCTCAGCAGGCTCTTGCCGGACGGTCGCGTCGCCTTGCCGCGCTGGCCCCCTTGGCGCGTGGCGCGCCGCCGGCGTGGATCGCGGGCGCGGTCTGTGGAGCGGCGTACGTCGTCGCGGAGCTCCCAAACAGCTTTCTGAAGCGAAGGCTCGGCATCGCGCCGGGAGCGTCCGGCTCTCGAGCGCGTGCCGCCCAGTACGGCGTCGATCAGCTCGATTCGGTAGCCGCCTGCGCCGTGGCGATTCGCGTCTTCTACCGGATCGACGCGGCCGACGCCGCCGCGTCGGCGCTCCTCGGCGCCGCGTTCCATGTTGCGGTCGAACGGACCATGCGCTTGCTGCTCCGGGGACGCCGTGCACATCGTTGAGCTGACCGCGGTCGCCGCGGCGATCGGCGCGCTCTTCGTTTCGGCGGAGATGCTCCGTCGCCGTGGCGTTTCGACCGACGCGACGCGGCGCTACACACACGCGACTGGCGCAACGATCGCGGCGGTGCTTCCGGCTGTTCTGTCACTGGCCGAGTACCTCGGTCTCGCGCTCGTCGTGGCCGCCGTACTTGCGTGGACACGCACTCGCGGAATGCTGAGGTCGGTGCACGGCGTCGAACGGCCGACCCTCGGAGCGACACTCTTCCCGCTCGGGCTGGCGATCGCGGCGATATTCAGTTGGGCGCATCCAGCGGCCTACGGACTCGGCACGATGACGTTCGCACTCGCCGATCCAGCGGCCGCTACGGCGGGTGACTGGATCACGAGTCCGCGCTGGGCGGTGTGGCGAGGCACGAAATCGCTCAGCGGTTCGCTGGCTTTCGTCGGCGTCGCGCTTCTGATCGGCTTCGTCGCGGCGATCTGGTCGGGGATCGGTGTGGGCCCGATCGTGGCCGCCGCGGTCGTCCTTGCCGTCATTGAAGGATCCCTCGGCTTCGGGCTCGACAACCTGGCGCTCCCCCCGCTCGCCGTTTTGAGCTGGCGGGCCGTCCTCGGCGTCTAGCCCGCGCGTCGTCAACCAGGCGGAACGCGTTCGACGGCGTCGATCCGTTTCGCGAGATCGACATCCGCGTCCGTGAGTCCGTGCGCGATGTGGGTCGTGAGCACGATGCGCACCTTCTTGTAGTTCTCGAGGTGGATGTCTGGGTGGTGGTTGGCCGTGTTGGCAGCTTCGGCAACCCGGTTGGCGAACGCCACGGCACCCTTGAACCCCTTGAAGGTGAAGGTCTTCGTCAAGGCGTTGCCATCCCGGACCCAACCGCTGCCCGACTCAAGGAGCGAAGTGAGCGCGGCCTCATCCAGCCGCGTCTCGCTCTCAGGGACCGCCACGTCTTGGAGCCTAGCCTGTACGCGTTCCGTACGCGGTGTCCAAAGGTGCGTTATCCTGACCACACCAAAACTTTGTGAACCAACGTGGCTGGTGGAGCGCCCCGTTCCACCGGTCACTTACGCGAAAACGGGGGCGAGCGCAAACAACCCGAGCGAGCGTCCCCGCACACGCGGCACGGAAAGGATCGCCGTCATGCCCGACATCCTCGTCGTGGGCCTCGTGGCCCTCGTCGCGGGTCTCGTCGGCTTCGGGATCGCCCTTCTCCTGCGGCGTTCGTTCGCGCTCGCGAGCGAAACGACCGCACGGGCGAACGCTGATCGCCTGCTTGCCGAGGCGCGAGCCAGGCAGAACCAGATCATCCTCGAGGCGAAGGACGAGGCCCTCAAAGTCGCAAAGACCGCCGAAACGGAGAACCGCGAGCGCCGCGCCGAGCTCCAGCGCTACGAGGGCCGGCTCGACAAGAAGGACGAGCAGCTCGACCAGAAGATCGCGCAGGTCGACGAGCGCGACCGCCGGCTCGGCCAGAAGGAACAGGACCTGGACGGCGAGCGCACGAAGATCGCACAGCTTCAGGACGAGCAGCGGACTGAGCTGGCGCGGGTCGCCTCGCTGACAATGGAGGAGGCGCGCGGCCTCCTTCTCGAGCGCGTCGAGGAGGAGATGCGCGACATCACCGGCCGCAAGGTCCGCGAGCTCGAGATCGATGCGCGGGAGCGGGCGGACGAGCGCGCTCGGGACATCATCACCATGGCCCTCCAGCGCTACGCCGCCGAGCACACAGCCGAGCACAGCGTGACGGTCGTCGCGCTCCCGAGTGATGACATGAAGGGCCGCATCATCGGGCGCGAGGGCCGGAACATCCGCACCCTCGAAACGCTCACCGGCGTGGACCTGATCATCGACGACACGCCCGAGGCGGTGGTCGTCTCAGGCTTCGACCCGATCCGCCGCGAGGTCGCGAAGCGCGCCCTCGAGCGCCTCCTCGTCGATGGACGCATCCATCCGGCGCGAATCGAGGAGATGGTCGGCAGGGCTCGCACCGAGATCGACCAGGTCATGAAGGAGGCGGCGGAAGCGGCGATCTATGAGGTCGGAATCGGCGGGCTCAATCCGGATCTCGTGAAGCTCCTTGGCCGCCTGCACTTCCGCACGTCGTACGGCCAGAACGTGTTGCGTCACTCGATCGAAGTTGCCCACGTCGCCGGGATGCTCGCGTCCGAGACCGGTTACGACCCGCAGACGATGAAGCGCGCCGGTCTCCTGCACGACATCGGCAAGGCCATCGACCACGAGGTCGAAGGTCCGCACACGGTGATCGGCGGAGAGCTCCTCAAGCGCTACGGCTTCCCGCAGGCGGTCATCGACGGTGTCGTCGGACATCACGGTGACGTGGAGCCGGTGACGATGGTCGGCACGCTCATCTCGGCCGCCGACGCCATCAGCGCCGCGCGCCCCGGCGCTCGCAGCGAGATCGTGTCGAACTACATCCAGCGTCTGCAGGAGCTCGAGAGCGTCGCGAACAGCTTCCCGGGAGTCGAGAAGGCGTTCGCGATCCAGGCGGGACGCGAAGTCCGCGTCGTGGTCAAGCCCGACCAGCTCGACGACCTCGCGACCGCGCGCCTCTCGCGAGATATCGCTCAGAAGATCCAGGACACTCTCCAATACCCGGGTCAGGTCAAGATCACGGTTATCCGCGAGACCCGCGCGGTGGAGTACGCGAAATAGTCGAAAGCTCGCGGTGGGGACCTCCACAACGCTGCCAGAAACGCTCCGCTACGGAAACATAGCGACCTAGATCGCACCGTCACAATCGTTTGGCCACATGACAAAGCCCTGGCTCATCGCCGCACTGAGCCTTCTCCTGGCGGCGTGCGCGCCGGTCGCCGCGCCCCGGCGGTCTCCCGATGCGACGGCGGATCAGGGCGCGACCGCGATCGCATCGTCCGCGCCGTCAGCCGTGCCGATCTCGGTGATCACATCGACGTACGGGTCCCTTCAAATCAAGACTCAGCCGCTCGACAGCTGCGAGGTCACGATCAAGGTCGACCCCGGCAGCCTTGGCGACGGGCCGCCGAAGAGCCTGCGCGCGAAAGCCGACCTGAGCGGCGTCGTGACGTGGGCCTACGCGACCCCACTCGTGCCGGCGGGTCACGGGCGTCACGAGGTGGCGTGTTCGGGCGAGCGGGGCAAGAGCGACACGTGGTCGGAATTCGACGTGACCCTCAAGAGAATCGATGCCAAGGGCTTCACGACGCGCATCGAGGCCGTCGACCCGTTCAGCGGCCTCTCGGGAGTCAGCAGCCGCTTGGAGTCGAGCCTCGTGCCGGCACGCGATGCCGATATCGCGAGGATGACCGCGACGCTCGAGAACGAATGGAAGCTGGCGACCCGTGGGTTGGGCACGCTTGCTCTCGTGCCCGCGTCGGCCGACCTGGTCGTCTACGTCCTTCCAGGTAAAGGAACGTCGGTCCACCTACTCGCCGGTGACGGGAGCCAGCGCGTGCTCGTGTATGCGGTCGACGAGTTCGGGACCGTCTCGGCTGAGAACTCGGTGGCCGTCGCGCTGCACGAGCTTGGTCACGTCTGGTGCTGCTTCGGCCCGGAAGCCGGCCCCGACGGCCATTGGCTCGAAAAGATCGCGGATCCGCTCCTTCAGGGGGTCGACCAGTACGGCCTGATGACTCACCCCGTGACCTGTCTGGTCGGTCGCGGCTTCGAGAGCTGCCCGAACCGATTCTCGGAACGCGAGCTCCGGTCAATGGGCTTCACGCAGATCCCCGCGCCTCCGGCCGATCCCTGTCTGAGTCAGCGGAACGTGCTCGGAGCCCGGCTGGCCACACAGGGCGAGGCGGTTGACGCCGCGAAGGCGCAGGCGGCGGTCGTCAAGGGCAAGATCGACGCGATCCTGGCGCAGTACCCCTCGCGGCAGCTCCCGCCGGACGTGTACAACACCTACATCGGCCTCGTGGACCAGTACAACGCGATCGCCAACGACGTCGACGCGAAAGTCGCCGCCTACAACGCGACGGTCAGTCAACTGAACGCGCTCCCTTGCTGACGTCGCGGTGAGGGTCCTCTTCGTCGGCGATGTCGTCGGTAAGCCCGGCCGTCAAGCGATCGCGGCGCTCGTCCCGGCGATCAAACGCGAACGGGGGATCGACCTCGTCATCGTCAACGGCGAGAACGCCGCGGGGGGTGCGGGGCTGACGGGTGTGATCGCGCGCGAGATCCATGATGCCGGTGCGGACGTCATCACCAACGGGAATCACGTGTGGGACCAACGGGCGTTTCTCAAAGAGATCGACACGCTCGAGTTCTGCATCCGGCCGCTGAACCTTCCGCCGGGAAATCCCGGCAAGGGTTGGGTCATACAGAACGGAGCGCTGGTCGCGAACGCCATCGGCCGCGTCTTCATGGCCGAGCAGGACGACCCGTTCCGCGCGGTCGATGCGCTCCTCTCGGAGCTCG
Source organism: Chloroflexota bacterium (assembly GCA_005889295.1). Taxonomy (GTDB): domain Bacteria; phylum Chloroflexota; class Limnocylindria; order P2-11E; family P2-11E; genus 3-1-20CM-2-70-9. The sequence continues at coordinate 11,540 of VBEY01000054.1, forward strand.
GCGAGCGCGCGCCGAAGATCCGCATCCTCGACTGGCATGCCGAGGCGACGAGCGAGAAGCTCGCCATGGGGTGGCACCTCGATGGACGGTTCTCGGCCGTGCTCGGGAGCCACACCCACGTGCCGACCGCGGACGCGCGACTCCTCCCGCAAGGTACGGCGCTCGTCGCGGACACCGGTATGGTCGGGCCTCGTGACTCGGTGCTCGGGATCGCCCCCGCGATCATCGTCGCCCGCTACCTGGATCATCTTCCGCACCGCTTCGAGGTGGCGTCCGGTGTCGTTCAGTTCAACAGCGTCGTCGTCGACGTCGACGATCAGACCGGCCGAGCCCGTTCGATCGAACGCCTGGACCGGGAGTGGGCGCCATAGGCGAGGGCTACGCGATCGACCTGCACACGCACTCGCTGCGCTCGGACGGCGCGCTCTCGCCGGCAGACCTGGTGAAGCGCGCCGCGGCGCGCGGCGTGACGATCCAGGCGCTCTCGGATCACGACACTCTGGCGGGGATCGCGGAGGCCGAGGCCACGGGCCGGGACCTCGGCGTACGCATCATCCCGGCGACCGAGCTCAACACCGAGTCCGAGTGGGGCGATGCGCACGTGCTCGGGTACTTCATCGATCCGGCGGACGCCGCCCTCGAGGACCGTCTCCGCTGGCTCCGCTCCAACCGTGGCCGGCGCATCGAGCTCATGGTCGAAAAGCTGAACGCGCTCGACTACGCCGTGGACCTCGCACGCGTTCTCGAGATCGCGCAGGGCGGAGCGCTCGGACGTCCGCACCTGGCGCAGGCGCTCTTCGAGAAGGGCTACGTGAAGAGCTACGACGAAGCCTTCGACACCCTTATCGCGAAGGATTCGCCTGCGTATGTCGCGCGGGTCGGCCTGACTCCGCTCGAAGCCGTGACGCTCGTGCGGACGCACGGCGGCGTTCCCTCGCTCGCCCATCCCGGGACCGTGATCGGGCTCGACGAGCTGCTGCCGAGGCTGGTCGCCGCCGGACTCGCGGGGATCGAGGCCTATTACGGCGAGCACTCACCCCGGATGACGGCGCGCTGCCTCGATCGCGCGCGCGAGCTGGATCTCGTTCCCACCGGCGGCAGCGACTTTCACGGCCGCGGGGAGCACGGCGTCGACATCGGCGGCGTGTTTGTGCCGCCCGAGACGATCGAGCGTCTGGAATCCCGGCGACGAGGGGCGTAGGAATACCATTCGGCCCGCGCGGGAAGGGGGAAGTCTCGGGTGGCAGGGGCGCTCCGACCGGTCGTCCTGCTCATGCTGTTCGCCTCGGTCCTCTTTGTCGTCGACGGTGTTTTCGATGGCGTCTATCCGGGCGGGCCCGCGTGGTTCACGGGCAAATACGAAAACCTCGCCGAGATCGCATACGTCTTCGCGATCATCAACACCGCCGTCGCGATCATGGTCGCGCGCGGAAGCGAGCGCAGCCTTCAGTCGCGCATCGGCCTGTCGGTCTTCTTCTTGATCGAGCGTCCCATCACGGCCTTCGCGCTCGGACCGAAGCCGATCGAGTCGGTCGTCACCCACTTCGCGACGGCGGGGGTGGAGCTCCTGATCCTCGTGACGGCGCTTCGCGTTTGGCGCCTCGGCAACGCGGCGACCGACGTCGACGCGCTCTTCGCCCTCGAGGGCTCGAGCCCAGCGGCCCAAGTGGAATCACGTCCGGAAGCGCGGCGCCGGAGTGGCGCGATCACGAGGCGCAACGCGTGGCTCATCGGCGGAGTGACGCTGGCGCTGGCCATCGCGCTCGTCGCGGATGGCATCTACGAAGGTTACGTTCCGGGTGGGAAGAGCTGGACGACGTCTCCTGACGGGTCGGGATGGATCGTCTACCTCTTCGCGGGGGTCGTGCTCTCCGTCGCGGCGGTGGCCGTTCACGGCGCCAAGCTCGCCCTCCGCTCGCTCATCGGCATCGCCCTCATCCTGTTCATCGAGCGTTCCTTCACGCCGTTCTCGATGCGGGAGCAGGACCCGATCGTGCTCGCGTTGCACGCGGTGGGCGCGTTCGCGAGCCTCGCGGTCGCCCTCGTGACCGCGGGCATCATTCGCGGCGGCCCCTCGCCGCGCCAGGCCTCCGTGCGAACACTGGAGGCCGCATAGTTCTCGGGTGACTCTCACCGTTCAGGGCGCGGCCGAGCACCTTGTCGAGCACGTCGGCACGGTCGTGGTCGGGAAGCGCGAGGTGACGGAGCAGCTCCTCGGCGCGCTTCTTGTGGACGGTCACGTCTTGCTCGACGACGTGCCCGGGGTGGGGAAGACCACTCTTGCGCGCGCGGTCGCGCGCTCCCTGGATCTCAGCTTCCGACGCATTCAGTGCACGCCGGATCTTGTGCCGAGCGACATCACCGGAATCTCCATTTACGACCAGCGCGCCGGCTCCTTCGAGTACCGCGCTGGCCCTCTTTCGGCGAACGTGGTGCTCGTCGACGAGATAAACCGCGCCACCCCCCGCGCGCAGTCAGCCCTCCTCGAAGCGATGCAGGAGCGACAGGTGACGGTGGACGACACCACGCACCGCTTGCCCGACCCCTTCATGGTCATCGCGACACAAAACCCGGTGGAGCTCGAGGGCACGTTCCCGCTGCCGGAAGCGCAGCTCGACCGGTTCCTCTTCCTCTTGAACGTGGGCTACCCGGACGCCGACGATGAGGACAGTATTTTGAGGATCCACGGGCCGGCGAACCTGCGTCCTGAGACGCTGGAGACGATCTTGAGCCCGGCCGAGATCGCGAAGCTGCGAGAAGACGTCCGCGGCGTGCGCGTGGGCGAGGCGGTCCGCCGCTACGCCGTCGAGATCGTGAGGGGGACGCGGCGCGTCGATGGCGTCGAGCTCGGCGCGAGTCCTCGGGCGGCCCTCGCGCTCTATCGCGCGGCGCAGGCGCATGCCGCGATCCGCGGACGCGCGTACGTGCTGCCCGACGACGTGAAGGCACAAGCGGTCGCGGTGCTCCGGCACCGCCTCTTTCTCAATGCCGACGCGCAGATGCGCGGGCGAACAACGACCGCGATCATCAGTGAGGTCCTGGCGCGCACACCGGTACCCGCGGAGGACATCGCGGCCACGGCCGGCTGAACCGATGGAGCTCGATACCCACCCGCTCGACTCCCGTACCGGCCGGTTTCCATGGCAGATCGCGGTGCTCTTCGTCGCCATCGCGGCGATCAGCCGCGCGCCGGCACTCATCGTTCTCGCGTTCGGTGCCGTGGTCGCCTGGCTCGTCGTCGAGATCACCGGCCGCCTGGCGCTGTCGGCAGTGGACGCGCGGGTGACCCTCACCCCGGATCGGATCATCGCAGGCGAGCTTCCGATCGCGACCATCGAGTTGGCGAACCGCAAGCCACTACCGCTGCCGTGGCTGGAGGCGCGCCTTTTTCTTGGCGAAGGCGTCGAGACGCCGAACCCCGCACCCGGGACGCCGCGCGGCTGGATCGACTGCGGCTTCCCGCTGCGCGGTCGCGAGCGTGTCGTGGTGCGCCTCCCCGTCCGCGTCCCCGCGCGCGGGGCCTACGCCATCGGACCGCTGCGTCTCCGTGCCGGCGACTGGCTCGGGTTCACGCAGACCGAACGCACCGTTCCCGTGGCGCCCGAGGTCATCGCATACCCGGCCCCGCTCGCCGTCCGCGATCGCGCTCTCGCGTCGCTGCGTCCTCTCGCGGAGACGGCCACCCGCCGCGGGCTCGTGCCCGACCCGCTCCGCTTCCGCGGCGTGCGGCCGCACCGTCGCGGTGATGCGCGCAAGGAGATCCACTGGAAGGCGTCAGCGCGTCTTCGCGAGCTCCAGACAAAGCTCTACGAGCCCGCGACGAGCCTCGACTCGATCTTCCTCGTCAACGTCGCCTCGTACGAGCAGTACTGGATACAGGCCGACCCGGAGGCCGCGGAGCTCGTCGTGTCCGCCGCGGCCGAGCTCGTGCGGCTCGCCGCGGGGGCGGGCCGCCAGGTGGGCCTTGTCACGAATGGGATCGACAACCTGACCCACGAGCGGCCACGTTCGGCCCTCGGCCGCGGACCGCGGTCGCTCACGCGGAGC
>VBEY01000156.1 GCA_005889295.1 Chloroflexota bacterium
AAGCGCGTGTCCCCCGCCCCGCGGAGCGCGCCGCCGAGCGTGAAGATCAGCGCCTGAGCCGGCTGGGCGATACCGACAATCGCCAGAGCGCCGACACCCGCCTGGACCACGCGCTCGTCGTTCGTGAACACTCCGAGCAGCAGCTGCGGAACGACCATGAATGCGATGCCCGCCGTCGTCGACCAGAGGACGGCCATGCGCACGGCGATCCAACCGGAGCGTGTGGCGCGCTGCGGGTCGCCCATGCCAAGCGCCTGGCCGACGAGCGCGCTCGCCGCGCCCGAAAACGCGATGCACGGGAGGAACGACAGGCTCTCGACCTGATTGACGATCTGGTGCGCGGCGCCCGGCGCAGTCCCGAGACGGAACGCAAACCCCGAGAGCGCGAGGATCCCGAAGCTGAACATCGCGCTCTCGGCAGCGGATGGCAGGCTGATCGCGAAGATTGACCGGACCGTTGCGCGATCGAGACGCCACGACCCGTCCCCGAGCCGCAGGTCCGCCGAACCGCGCCATAGCACCGCGACAACAAGGGCACAGATGACCGCGCCGTCGAGCACGACCGCGTAGGCGGCGCCGATAGGCCCGACCCGCACCACGTCTATGAAGAGGTACGCGAGCGGCACGGAGAGCGCAGCCGAGGCCACCGCGAGCCACATCGGAGTTCGGCTATCGCCGGCGGCGCGCACGGCGGACACACCGATGAACCAGACCGTCTGGAACACGCTGCCAGCTCCGATCACGGCCAGGATCGGCGTTCCGGTCGCGACGACGTCCTCGGAAGCTCCGAGTAACCGGAGGAGCGGGGCCGCGAAGACGATGAACGTCGAACCCACCCCGAGTCCGGCGATCGCGCCAACCAGAAGGGACTGCCGCGTGACATCGGCGGCGAGGTGCGGCCGGCCTTCGCCCATCCGTCGGCTGACGTGCGCGATCGTCCCGATCGCGAGCGATCGCCAAATCGGAAAAAGGAGGAACGAGAACTGAAACGCTGCGCCGACCGCTGAGGTCGCCACGGCCCCGAGCTGTCCGACGAACGCGAAGATCGCCGCCTGGCCGCTGAAGGCGACGAAATTCTCGACGATTCCGGGCCACGCGAGCTCGAGCGTCGCCCGCTGCGGGTGGAGCGCCGCAAGCTCTGCGGCGCGGCGGCTCGGGACGGGTGTCGCCTCTTCCGCCGCCTCGACCGTCGAACTCAAGGAACGACGATCACGCCGCTTCCCTCGATCACCTCGCCGATCTGAATCGGACGCACGCCTCTGGCGGAGCAGGCCCGCCTCCAGGCCTCCGCGTGCGCGGACGGCACTCCGACGAGGAGGCCACCCGAGGTCTGCGGATCCAGGATCAACGTGCGCAGGGCGTCATCCACGTCATCGAAGCGGACCTTCGCGCGATCGTCGAAATGCGACCGGTTCCGTTCGAGGCCACCGAAGCTAATCCCCGTGTCGGCGTGTCCACGCGCGCCGGGAAGAAGCGGGACGAGACTCGCACGGATCCGAACACCGACCGCCGATTGCTCGGCCATCTCGTGTGCGTGACCGGCCAAGCCGAACCCGGTCACATCGGTGGCAGCGTGCAGTTCAGCATCGACGGCAGCCTGCGCCGCGGCGCGGTTGAGCGTGACCATCGAGGCGATCGCGGAAGCGAGATCGGCGGCGTCGAGCTTTCCGTTCTTGTGTGCGGTCGTCAGGACACCGGTCCCGATCGGTTTCGTCAACCACAACGCGTCACCCGCGCGGAGCCGCGACTTGAGGAGCATGCGTTCGGGGTGCACGCGACCCGTCACCGCGAGCCCGTACTTCGGTTCGCGATCGATGACCGTGTGGCCACCGGCGATGACGGCCCCGGCCTCGGCGATCTTGTCGATCGCGCCCTGAAAGACCCTCTCCAGCTGCGTGAGCGGCGCGTCCTCGGGCCAAGCCGCGATGTTCAGCGCGAACAGGACCTCGCCGCCCATGGCGTACACATCCGACATCGCGTTGGCCGCGCCGATCGCGCCTGAGGCGTAGGCGTCGTCGACGATGGGCGGGAAGAAGTCCAGCGTCTCTACGATCGCCGTGTCGGGGCCAACGAGATATACGGCCGCGTCGTCGGCCACATCGAGGCCGACGAGTAGCTCCGCGGGAGTCTTTTGAGCGCGCATCGGACGCAGCACCTGCGCCAGCGGGCCGGGGCCCAGCTTGGCCCCTCAGCCGGCGCAGGTTGAAAGCGTCGTTAGCCGGATCTCATCGCGCGTGTACACCGAGGGCGATGGTACTCAGGGAACCGGAGGCGGCGTCTTGATGGACGTGTACCAGACCGTCGCCGCCAGCACGATCAATAGGAGCGCGAGGCCGAGATTCGTGGCGATGCGACCACGGCGAATGATGACAAGGAAGAGGAAGATCGCGGCACCCGCCACCAGCACGAGGTCAAGGATGAGCAGGAGGAAGGCGGCGCTCATATGACGTTGTGCTCTCGCACCAGCTGGCCCGTTTTGAATCGCGACAGGCTGAGCGCGCTTATGTCGAGCGAGGTCCGACCGTCGACGATGAGCTCGGCCATGAGCTCTCCCGTCGCGGGCGCGTGCATGATGCCGTGCCCCGAGAATCCCGCGGCGTTGATGAAGCCCTCGATCGCGTCGACCTTTCCGAGTATCGGATGCTTGTCGGGCGTGTCTTCGTAAAGCCCCGCCCAACCTGTCTTGATGGACGTTCGCTCAAGGATCGGAAAGCGCGCAAGCGCGCGCTCGACGACCGTCGGCATGAAATCCCAGTTCACGCCGTCGTCGAACGCGGGTTTCTCATTCGGGTCCGCCATACCCAGGAGCACGCCTCCGGACTCGCGGTGTGCGTAGAGACCGGTCGCGAACTCGATGGTGAGGGGGAAGTCCTCGTCGAGCCCTGCGACGGGTTCGGTCACGAAGATATGCCGCCGGAGCGGCTGAATGGGGAGGTCGAGGCCGGCGAGCTTCGCGACCTCACCCGCCCATGGCCCGGCGGCATTTACGACGGTGCGCGCACCGATCTCCTCAGCCGTCGTGCGCACACCGGCGACGCGGCCGTTCGTGCATGAGATCGCGACCACGCCAGCGTCCTCCACGAACGTCACGCCGGCCTCCCGTGCGCGCGCGACGTAGCCATTCAGCATGCTCGAAGGATCCGCGTAGCCGTCCTTCGCGCAGAAGGTCCCGAAGCGCACGTCGTCCGTTCGTGCGTGCCCGAAGAGCGCTTTTGCCTCCGCGGCGGTCACGCGGCGAGCCGGGATGCCGAGGCGCGACCACATCGCGAGCGAACGCTCGAAGGCGGCCACGTCACGGTCCTCGGTGATGAGAAACAGGTAACCGACCTGATGGAAATGCGGATCGGTCCCGATCTCCTCCGCGAATCGCTCGATGTGCGGCAGCGAGCGCTGCGAGAGCTTCACGTTGATCTCGCTCGAGAACTGCAGCCGAATGCCGCCCGCGTTCTTCCCAGTCGAGCCAGAGCCGAGTCGGTCGCGTTCGAGAACGAGAACATCGCGCACACCTTTCTTTGTCAGGTGGTATGCGATGGAAGCGCCGATGATCCCGCCACCGACGATGACCACATCGGGTGTACGACGCATCGTCGCGATGGTATGCAGTCGCCGGGGCCCTTGCTCGCTAGAATTGTTTAGTCACGCGGAAGTGGCGGAACTGGCAGACGCGATAGGTTCAGGGCCTATTGCCCGCAAGGGCTTGGGGGTTCAAATCCCCCCTTCCGCACAGACGACTCTGTTTGTATACGCGTAGTTGATCCATTTTTGCCGTTTCCTGTCGAGGCAGGGCGCGTTCGGATCGGAGTACAGAAGCCGCAACAAGATGATCGATTCACGCTTTCCATACTTCAGCCGGAACAGGTCGTGCCTCTTCTTCCGAACGATCCGCTCAACATAGCCAATCAAGCCGAACGACTCTTTGATGCGGCCACGAAGCCAATCGATGTGGGCTCGACTGGCTGACAGAAAGAACACCCACAGTCGCTCGTATTCGTAGTTCGGGTATTTAGCACGTGTGGGCTTGTCGCGAAACACGCAAATCGACCCGTCGCCGTCGAGAAGTCCTCGCGCGAGTGGGATGAGGTAGGCGTCAGGAACGTCGATCGGCCCAAGCGTCAAGCTCTTTCTCGGCGTCAAGCCAATTGATAAGAGCCAGTCATAGAAGAGCACGTCGGAAAACTGCGCGTAGTAGGCGCGTTTGCCTCGCCGCGTCCGGCCTAATCTCCAGCGGAGAGGTCGGCCAAGGCAGATGAGATACGTCTCGACCAACTGCCGATCACGACTCGTAAGAATGATGTGTCGACGGTCACCGGAGAGGCATCCATCCGTCGCGAGCAGTCCGACCACATATGCCATCGCCGGAGACCAGTCGAGTGGAAGTGTCCGGTAGCCGCGAATGCGCTTGTCCTGGGACAAAGGGATGCGGCGTTCGTACCGTTTCGCCCGAGGTTTAGAAGTCTTAGCCACGTGCGCATCTACGCACAAGTCGCGGGTCGTGTGAAGCCCTGAAATCGCGCCAATGCTGTCGTCAAAAATGATGACAGGCGCATCAGCGCTTCGGCTGTGTTCGCACGTACCAGTCTTCGACGTTCCAAAAACGCTCGCGCGGGTCGGTCAGCGGAGCGATGCGCAGTCCCTGCACGAGCC
>VBEY01000055.1 GCA_005889295.1 Chloroflexota bacterium
CGTCGTTCGCGCAGGTGTAGCCGAAAACGTGGCCCATCGCGGCCGCTTCGGGGATGTCGCGACCGCCGGTGCCGATGATGACCGCGAGCTCCGCCTCGCAGTCGAGCTGCTCCGAATGCGGCGCCGGGAAGAGGACCGGGGCATCCGGGCCGACAACGGTCGCCGGGGTTCTTCGAACACATCGTCCTCGTCGGTCGCGCCGCCAACGAGGTCGACCGTCGAAAGAACCGTGTCGTCCGAAGCGACGACACCGGCCGCGGGTGTCCCACGCTGCTCGAAGGTGCAGATCCGCAGGCTAGGCCGTGCCATCGACCGGCGGCGCCGGTCGTTCTTCGGGCCAGGCGGCGTACGCGCGCTTGTAATACATGAGCGGCGTTCCGCCCAACACCTCACCCGCCTCGACGCTCACGACAAAGAGGACGTGGTCTCCGGCCTCGCGTATCTCGATGACCTCACAGGCCGCGTAGGCGAGCGCGGCACCACTGAGGATCGGCGCGCCGCCGGCCTTCGGGGCAGGCTCCCAGCGAAGCCCCTTGAACTTCTCGTCCGACTTCGATGCGAACAGCGTCGCGAGGTCCTCCGCCCCTGCCTTCAGGAAATTGATCACGAAGGCGCCGCGACTGCGTAGTGCGGCGAGCGTCCGCGACGTCTTGTCGATCGCGACGAGCATGAGCGGCGGATCCGTGGACAGGCCCATGTAGGCCTGGGTCGTCAGTCCCTTGGGCTCGCCGTGCTCGTCGAGGGTGGCGATGATCAGCACGCCGGTCGGGAACGAGCCGGAGAGCGCGCGGAAGAGATCGCGGGTGACAGGCACTAGCGGCCGCGGAGGTACGCGTCCTGTCCTTTGATCCAATCCTCTCGCGGCGGGCTGAAGACATCGAGGTCGTACGTGTCCTCGAGCGCGGTCGCCTCATGCGGCAGATTCGCCGGAATGACGAGCACCTCGCCGGCGCGTACCTCGTGGACTTCGGAGAGGTCGTCGCCGAGCCGCAGCCGGAGCGCTCCCTCCACGATGAAAGAGAGCTGTTCCGCCGGATGGACGTGTTTCGGCACGCTCGTTCCCTTCTTCAGCCAGATCTGGGCGAGCATCGCCTTTTCGCCGTGAAGGAACCTCCGCTGCACGCCCGCCATCAGGTCCTCGCGCGGCGAATCCTCCCAGCGAACGCGCCGCCCTTTCGTTGCCACCGTCATCCTCCCCGTCGTGGTGTTGCGAGGATACCGGCCGGGACGGCCGACGGTCTTCCGCCGCCGAGCTCGCGACTCAGAAACTCCAGGACGTGCTGCGCCCACTCGTCCGGATGCGTGGCGAACGCCTTGACGTGTTCGCAACCGGGGACGATCCAAAGCTCCGTTCGCGGATTGGCGCTCGCGGCCTTCAGGTCGAGGCCGTGGTGCAGCGGGACGGTCGTGTCGTCGGTGCACTGGATGAACAGGAAGGGCCGCTCGGGATGGGCTGCGACGACCCGTGACGGTGTGACCTGCGAGATATCAAGCCCGAGAAACACTCGCGACATCAGGACGATCCCCGGCGTGAACCACGAAGGAAGGTTCGTGTACTTCGTGGCCGACTCGCTCACGACCTTGTCGGCATCGGCGAAGGCCGAATCGGTCACGACCGGGCCGATCGACGGATCCGCCTTCACCGTCATGAGCGCGCTCCCTCCGCCGAGGGACTCACCGATCAACGCGACGCGCGCCCGATCGATGCCCGCCCGCTTCGCGGCGAGGTCGATCGCGGCGAGGATGTCGCGGGGCTCCTCGAGCCCGAGGGTGTACCTCGTCCCTCCGCTCTCGCCGTGACCCCGAAGATCGAACAGCAGGACCGCGTAGCCGTGCGCGAGCAGAAGCTTCGCGATCGCCGCAGGCATGAAGTCCGAGTTCACGCGGTTTCGCCCGCGACCGTGAACGATCACCGCGGCGCGGTCGGCACCGCTCACCGAGAACCACCAGCCCTTCAGGACGATGCCGTCGCGGCTGTTGAAGGTCACGTCGTCGTGGGCGGCGGCGATCGCGCTTGCCGGCGGGTCGAGCGGCACCCGTTCGACCTGGGTCACCGTTTCTGCGACGCGGAAAGAGATCGCGAGATAGACGACCAACGCGACAGCCGCCAGTCCGACCAGCAAATACCCAAGTAAGGAGCGCCTTTGTCGCAACACGCGACGAATGTATCGCCCGAGAAGTAACGCCTCCGCCTGACCGGCGTTGAATGTGCGACCCCACCAACAAAGTCCATCCGACCCCCCTGCGTCGAGCGGCCCGCCCCACCAGGCGGGCCGCTCACTTTTACGGCGCTACCCGGCTGAGACCGGCACGCCTAATTGCGCGTGTCGCGGGTCGTTAGGTCGTGTGAGCGCTCAACGAAATCGCTTCCCCTCCAACGCCGCCGGTCTCTCCACCGGCGGCGTTCCTTGTTCACGCGACACCGCGTGGTGGACCTCTAGTGTTCGCCGGGCTCGCTCCACGATCGGCTGATCCAGCAGCTTGCCCTCAAGCGCCGCGGCTCCGTGGCCCTTCCTCTGGGCGTCTTCGAACGCGTGCACCACGCGTCGCGCGTACGACACCTCGGCCGCGCTCGGGCTGAAGACCTCGTTGACGGTCTCGATCTGTCCGGGGTGGATGAGCGACTTTCCGCTGAAACCGAGGCGGCGGCCTTGCAGGGCGTCACGTCGAAGGCCCTCGGCGTCGGTGACGTCGGGCCAGATGCCGTCGATCGCCGACTTGCGCGTGGCGACGGCGGAGACGATAACCGCCGAACGCGCGTACAGGAGCTCGGCCGCTTCGGCTTCGCGTTCGGTCGGGAGGCCGAGGTCGCGGGCGAAATCCTCGGCGCCGAACAGCAAAGCGATCACGCGCTCGGTGCTGGCCGCGATCGCGTGCGCCACGAGAAGCCCACGCGCGGACTCGATGGATGCGACGATGCGGATCGAGCCGCGCTTCATTCCGGCGGAGTCTTCCCGCTCGTCCAGATCTCGCGCGAGGCTGGTGACCTCGTCGGGCTGATCGATCTTCGGCGCGACAATCGCCTCGAGACCCGGACGCAGGACGGCGGCGAGATCGGCGTCACGCGCCCCCGGATCGCGGTTGACCCGCACGTAGCGGGCGGGACCCTCGCGGGTCGAGGGAAGACCGAGCACCGCCGCGATCGCGGCTCGCGCGCGATCCTTCTCATCGAGCGGTACTCCGTCCTCGAGATCGAGGATCGCGACATCCAGCCCGATCGGGGTGAACTCGCCCAAGCCGAGAGCCCGCTGGACCATCCGCGGGCGATGGCCGGGCACGAACATGAGCGAGCGCAGGAGCTCCATCAGTACGAACGCGGCATGCCGAGCACGTTCTGGCCGAGGTACGCGAGCACGAGGTTGTTGCTGACCGGGGCAATGAGCAGGAGCCGCGTCTCGCGGAACTTCCGCTCGACGTCGTACTCCGCCGCGAACCCGTATCCGCCGTGCGTGTCGACCGCCGCGTTCGCGGCGTCCCACGAGGCCTGCGACGCGAGGAGCTTCGCCATGTTCGCTTCGGGGCCACAGGGCTTGTCGTTATCGAAGAGCCACGCGGCCTTATCTCGAACGAGGGCCGCGGCCTCGATGCGGGCATGCGCCTGGGCGATCGGGAACTGGACGCCCTGGTTCGCACCGATCGGGCGCCCGAAAACGACGCGGTCGGTCGCATAGCGAGACGCCCGCTCGACGAACCAACGGCCGTCTCCGATCGCCTCCGAGGCGATCAGGATCCGCTCGACATTCCAGCTGTCGATGATGTGCCGGAAGCCCTGTCCCTCCTGACCGATGAGGTCGCGCGCCGGGATCTCCAGGTCCTGAATGAAGATCTCGGTCGTGTGGTGGTTGAGCATCGTGCGGATCGGCCGGATCGTCATCCGTCCGTCCGCGAGAGCCCGTTTCAGGTGAACGATGAATACCGAGAGCCCCTGTGTCTTGTCCTCGAGCTCCTCGTAGGGCGTCGTGCGCGCGAGCAACAAGAGCAAGTCGGACTGCTCGGCTCGCGATATGAAGACCTTCTTGCCGTTGATGACGTAGCGGCCGCCCTTCTTCACCGCCGTCGTCCGTAGGCGCGTCGTTTCCGAACCCGCCTCGGGCTCGGTCACGCCGAACGCCTGCAGCCGTGTGTGTCCCTTGGCGAGCGCCGGAAGGTACTTGCGCTTCTGCTCCTCGCTTCCGTGCTTCAGGAGGGTGCCCATCGTGTACATCTGCGCGTGCGCGCTCGCCCCGTTCCCGCCGGAGCGGTTGATCTCTTCAAGGATGACCGCGGCGTCAGCGACGTTCAGCCCCGACCCCCCGTACTCGGTCGGGATGAGCGCCCCCAGCCAGCCCGCCTTCGTCAGTGCCCGGACGAACTTGTCGGGGTATTCGCTCTTTCGATCGACCTCGCGCCAGTAGGCGTCACCGAAGTCAGCGCAGAGCTTCCGGACAGCGGAACGGATCCCCTCACGGTCCGGGTTGCTCGAAAAGTCCATCGTCACTCCCGCGGCGAAGGTGGTTCCCGGCGCGGGGCCGCGGCGCGCGTTGGCACCATGAAGCTCCGGGTCATGACGAGGACGACCGTGCCGTCCGGCTTGAACCCGCGCTGGCGGACCTTCACGATTCCCCACCCCTTTCGCGATCGCGACTCACGGGTGTCGAGCACTTCGCTGTCGGCGTAGAGAGTGTCGCCCTCGAAGAGGGGGTTCGGCAGCTTGACCTCGTCCCACCCAAGCGCGAAGCCGTTCGCGCTCGTGTCGGGGACCATGAGTCCGGTAACGACACCGATCGTGAACACGCTGTTTACGAGCGGGCGTTTGAACTCCGTCTGGGCGGCGTAGTGCGCGTCGGTGTGTATCGGGTTGGGGTTGTTGGTCAGAAGAGAGAACCAGACGTTGTCGGCCTGCGTGATGGTGCGGCCGATCGACGAGCGATACACATCGCCTACCTTGAAGTCTTCCAGGAAACGGCCGTCGGTCACGGCGCGATGCTAGCGGCCTCCGCTAGATGATCACCACGCGCGATCGCCGTGGGCGACGCGGACACGGAGCCGAGAGTCAGCCCGAGACTCCGGACGCCAGCGTGGATCTCCGCGTGGCAATTCGCGCACAGCATGACGCAGCTTTCAAGCTCCTTTCGGATCTTCTCCCAAGGTCGATAGATTCCGTCTACGGAGATCGCGAATTCCTTCTTCTTCGGGTCGGGGTGGTGGAACTCCATCGCAGCAGGCGCGAACCCATGGCCACACGCCCCGCATCTACCGCCGAACGATGCGATCGCCCGAAGCTTCATCTCACGGCGCAGTTCAACTATCCGATGCTCTGATGCGACAGCCTCTCGTGCGTGGCGGACTCGGTGACAGTTCGCGCATACCAGGTCGCACTTGGCGGCTTCCTTGATCAGGCGAGCCAGACTTCCGCTGAACTTTCCGAGGCCAAACTCCTTCGTCGATGGATCTCGATGATGGAACTGCAAAGCCTCAGGGCATGTGGCGTAGCCACAATCGACACAGCGTCCGCCGTACGCGCTAACGAGATCGAGCTTTCGTTTCCGGCGCCTCTTCCGCAACGATCGCCGGAACTGCTCGCGGCGTCGATCGCGCCGGGCGCGCGCAGCCTCCTCCTTGGATCTGGGGCCGAGCGGCACCTTCGAGGTGTTGTGTTCGCCGAAAGGCGAGCACTCCAGGCAGAAGCGTCGCCGATACAGCGACCGCATCTTTCCGTCGATAACCATCTTGGCCAGAAACTGCCGCCCGCAGGCGACGCAAACGAGCGATTTCGTGGCGCGTGGGACCGGCTTGCGGGGTCCTTTGAGTGGCCGGTACGGGTGACAGTCCAGACAGTGTTTACGACCGCGGAAGTTGCACCTCCGACCATCGATTCGGAGCTCGATCGGGAATTCCCTGCCACAGATCACACATTCGAGCATGCGAGCGATAGAACATAGGTTCTAGCATCGTGTCAATGGGACCCAGGCACCCAAGATTGGGTGCTCGGGGATCGGCTCCGGCGGGAGGACTCGAACCTCCGACCAAGCGGTTACGTACAACCCCGAGGTTTCCCTCGGGCACGGACTATCTCTTCGCCATAGCCCCGTTCAGGCTTTAGGCGCCGGGCGCATTAGTCTCTGAACCTTCCCGAGGCGTTCCCTCGGGCTTGGCTGCGGATTGCCATGGCGCTTTCGCGCTTTAGGTTTCCCGACAGTTCACCCAGTTACACCCCTGAGTTTCCCCAAGGGGCTGCCCTTAACCATGAGCCGCCTGCTCTACCGCTGAGCTACGCCGGACCGCGAGCGCCCATTCTACGTCACTGAGCACTCCTCGATAGCGGTTCGATGCCGCGCGCTCCGAGCGTTGAGCGTATTCATACCGCCGTGACGACGGTCGCGATCGCAGCAGAGGCAACAGAGGACCGCGTCGGCCTCGACACCGCGTACCGACTCCTCTGGCTCGCGGTCGTCTTCGACATCCTCGCCTTCGGCATCGGTTTCGGTTGGGATCGCAACTGGCACGCGACGCATCCGTTCGAGGACTTCTTCTCGCCGCCGCACCTGTTCATCTACTCGATGCATCTCTGCGCGACGATCACGCTCGCGTACATCGCGTTCACGCCGGACCTGCGGCGCTGGTTCGGCGACACGTTCGCGCTTCCGCCGCTCCCGTTCGCGGTGCCCGGCCCGATCGCGCTCGCGGGTGGCGGCTTCGTCGTGACCGGCCTCGCCGGCTTCTTCGACGGCATCTGGCATACGGCGTTCGGGCTCGACGAGACCCTCTGGTCGTTCCCCCACTCGATGCTCGGCTGGGGCCTCTTCGTCGCGTTCCTCGGCATCACGTCGTGCCGGCTCGCGCTGGCGCAGTGGAAGCCGATCGGTTGGGGCTCCGCGATCGTCTTCGGTTTCCTCGTCTTCTCGAGCTCGATCGAGCGCATCCCCGGCCCGTTCATGAACAACATCAGTCCCGAGATCCTCCGTTTCATCGCCGCCATTCCGGTGCTCGCGGCGGAACCCGCGTTCCAGCACACGACGCGGATCTACCTCGAGAACGACATCACCCGGCTCAGCCCACTGTTCGTCCCGCTCATGGGACTCGGCGCAGGGCTCGCCTTCGGGCTGCTGCGCCGCTTCGATCCACGACCGCTTCTCGTTCTGGCCCTCGGTGCGTTGCTGACACGGACGACTGACTTCGTCCCCCTGATCGTGCCGGCTCTCGTCGTCGCGCTGCGTGGGACGGCGGCGATAGGCTGGCGCTGGTGGACACTCACCGGACTCTGCTTCGGCGTCGCGACCGCGATCATCTGGGACCGGCCCTTCAGTCTCGGCGGCGCCCTCGTCGCCGCCCCGCTCATGGCGGGCGGCGCGGCCGTGGCGGGACGGATCTGGCGTGTCGCTGAGCGTCCGACGCGCCGCGGCGTCGTCACGTTGGTCGCGCTCGCTGGTATCGCGGCGCCCGCGTTCACCGGCGTCATCGACCTCGCCCTCCGCGCCCGTACTCCCTAGGCTCGATTCGCGCAGTTTTCTTCGCGGCGTCGTCGAGCGGGTGAAGGACGACATCCCCGCGGACTTCTCGCCCCTTCATGCGACGGCGTACTCGTACATGGCGCAGCTCTGGTCCGGCAACAAGCAGCTCCATTACGAAGCCTGGATCCGCGACCGCCTCGGGGTCATCGAGCTCGGGCTGCACTTCGAAGCGGATGCCCTCACGAACGCTCGTCTCCTCGCCGCCTTCCGGGCGCGCGAGCGCGCCATCCGCCGCGCCCTCGGCGCGGACGTGCGCATCGAGCGATGGGACAAGGGATGGGCGCGCGTGTGGGAGCCGATCGAGCTCGCCCCGCTGGACCAGGCCTTCCTCGAGCGGATCGCATCTCGCGTCGCCGCCTATGTCCGTGCCCTCGAATCGTTGCTGCGCGTCGAGGTGCCGTCCGACGTTTCCTGGACCGAACTGAAGCGGGGACGCTAGGTCCCGACCGTTATGCTCCGCGCCGACGTGCACGCGGCGGCGACGCCGCCGAGGAAGGGAGACGCTTTATGACCGTTCAAGCAACATCATCCGCGCTCGCGCCAGCCGCGATCGGGGCGCGTGTCATCGCGTTCATCATCGACGCGATCATCCTCGGGATCATCCAACTGATCCTCGCAAGCATCATCGGCGACGTCTCGATCGTTGGCAGTGTCACCCGATCCATCATCTACGCGGCAATCGGCTTCGGGTACTTCGGCTACTCGTGGACGGCCTGGCGCGCCTCGCCGGGGCAGCGGGTGCTGGGACTCATGACGGTGAGTGAGGCGGACGGCGGCACCCTTACCTGGAACCAAGCGACGCTGCGCTGGGCCTGGCTCTTCGGCCCGTCGGTGCTGAATTCATTGACCGGCAACCAGGTCGGCGGCGGTCTCGGAGCGATCGTGGGCCTGGTCGTGCTCGGGTATTACATCTACTTGCTCTACACCGCCGCGACCGACCCGAGGAAACAGGGTTTCCACGACAAGCAAGCGGGAACGCTCGTTGCGATGAGGGCGGCCGCGTAGGTTTCTTTCGTCCTCGCGAAGAGAAGAGGGGCGGGCGCTAGGCCCGCCCCTCATTTCGTACTAGTTCCCGTGGAGCGCCTTCACGAGGTCGAGAACGAGATTCGCGGCGTTCGGCGTGCCCAAGCCCGTGACCGGGTCCCACCCCGTGGTCGCGGCATACCCCGGGATGCTCGGGTCGCCCTGATTGGTGTTCCCGGTTGCGATGTCGAAGAAGTCGTTCGCGTATCGCGTCGGGTCCGCGCCGATCTTATAAAGGGCCGCGTTGATCGGGCCGAGCGACCCGCCGTTGAGCTGGGCCGCGATGGCGACGAGCCCGGCCCACTGCGGGCAAGAGAGCGACGTGCCACCGATGTCGTACCAGCCGGTGTTGCGCACGTTGCTGCCGAGGCCGTCCGGCGGCAACGAGAGGTACACGAGTGCACCGGTGCCGGCGCTTGCTTGGAAAGCGACGTCCGGCACGCCACGCATCGTCCCGATCGGGGTGCTCTTCGCGGGGAGCGCGTTCTGCCAGCTCTCCTTGGCGAACACGTGGCTGAATCCACCGCCTGAGAACGTCCAGGCGACTTCGGCGTTCGTCCCACCCGGGTTGTACGTAGAGCTGCCGCACTTGGCGCCGATGCCTGGCTTCATGTAGTTCGTGCGAGGCTGGTTCGTCGTCGCCAATGGATCGGTGCACAGGTAGGTCCCGCCGATGGCGGTCACGAGCGGATCCGATGCGGGCCACGAGACCGTCGGGAACGGGATGAGGTTGCCGCCTGTGGCGGTGGGCGCCTTCGTCCCGTTCGCCGTGCCGCCGTCGCCGGACGAGGCGAGAACGGTGATACCGTTCGCCGCCGCGTTCTTGTAGGCGAACCGCAGGTTCTCAAGTGACTGGAAGCTGCTGAAGGCCTCCTCCGCCGAGCCGAAGCTCTGCGAGATCACGTCGGCGAGACGGTTCGCCACGACGTAGTCCTCGGCCTTCATCATCTGCGGGAACCCTTGAACTCCGAGGGTTTCGGCGTTGTTCGTGTGAACGAGCAGGATATTGGCGCCCGGCGCGATCGCGTGCGCGGTCTCGACGTCGAGCGCGACCTCGAGCGCCCATGCGCTCTTGTCCTCGAGATGCGTTCCGTTGCCCGGCTGCGGCTTGGTCGCGGGCGTCCCGTTGATCGCGAGCTGACTGAAGGTGGGCATGCCCGCCGCGCAGGTGACGCCCTCCTCGCCGCACATCGGCGCGAGGCCGAACGCCTGGTTGAACACGTGGAGGTCGTGCGCCATGGTGTCGCTGCCGTAGGAGTCGACGACCGCGATCGTCCGGCCTTTTCCGTTGAGCCCCTTCGCGTAAAGGGGCCCGATGTTGTAGGCCGACTGGATCGCTTGCGGGGTGAAGCAGGTGCGCCCGACGGCCTCGCAATCAGCCTCAGTCGGGGGGGTCGTTCCTCCCTTGATGAACTGGAAATCGGTGACTGCAGGCAGCGGAACCGCCCCGTCGCTCGATGCGCCAAGTGATCGAGCGGGGCTCCCTACGGCGAACGCGAGCGTCGCGACCAGTAACGTGAGCACGCTGAAGCATGCTGCGGACGTCTTCATTGGTCTTCATTCCTCCCCAGATAACCGCGCGCCGGAACCGTAGCAAGCGACCCGTCCTTGTCAAACACCGAGCGGGCGAACGGACGCTTGAAACGAAATGCGCAGAGGTCAGCGGGCCGCGATCGCGGTTCGCGCGAAGCAGCGTCGGTAGAACTCCAGAGTGCGCTTCCACGAAAGGCATGCCTGCTCGTAACCGGGCGTCTTCTCGTCCTCGAGCGAGGCCTTGAGGAAGCCGTGGCCGAGGCCGGGATAGATCCGAAACTCATGTTCCACACCTGCCGCTTCGAGCGCCGCCCGCAGCTTCTCGACGTTGTCCATTCCGGCACCGGCATCCTGATCGCCCCAATGGCCGAGGATCGGGCCGTGCATCTTCGGCGCGAGCTCGATCGGCGACGCCTCGGTGCGCGCGTCGGCCGGAAAGCCGTAATAGCACACGGTCGCCGCGATATCGCGGCGACGCGCCGACAGCAGCAGCGCCTGCGTGCCGCCCATGCAGAAGCCGATCGTGCCGACTGTGCGGTTCACCTCGGGTCGCACGCGTAACCAATCGATGGCGGCCGACATGTCGCGGCCCCAGCGCTTGAAATCGAGCCGCTTCGCGCGCGCCATCGCGGCCTCGCGCGTCGGTTCCGGAAGGGAACCCTCGCGGAAGAAGTACTCGGGAGTCACGGCGACGAACCCGGCCTGCGCGAGGCGACGCGCCAGGTTGTCGTAAAACGGGCTGCGGCCGAAGACGTCGTTGACGATCAGAATGCCCGGCGCCCCTAAGCGCTCCGGCAACGCCAGGAGTCCCGGCATCGTCCCGTCCTCGACAGGAACCGCCGCGTCTCCGACGCGGACATCGGGGATCGCCGCACCGGCTGGAACCTCGGGATGACACATCGCTGTTGACCACCTCCGGACACAGAGCGGAGCTGGGCGCGAGTCTAAAGTCCGGCGGGTGGGCCGCCCTATCTACGTCGAACGCCTCATCGCCGCGCCCATGGAGACGCTATGGAACGCGACACAGAAGCCGGACGTCCACGAGCGCTGGGATATCCGTTTCACAGAGATCCGCTACCTGCCCCGCACGCGGGAGACGGAACCCCAGCGCTTCCTGTACGCGACTCGGATTGGATTCGGTCTACGCATCGAGGGCGAGGGCGAGAGCGTGGGGCAGTCGGACCGGAACGGTGACCGCACGTCCGCGCTGCGCTTCTGGTCCGACGATCGCAAGTCCCTCATCCGCACCGGGTCCGGGTACTGGCGTTATGTGCCAACCGACGCTGGAGTCCGCTTCATCACGCAGTACGACTACGAGACGAGATTCGGCGTGGCGGGACGAGCCCTCGATCTGGCGTTTCGTCCGCTGCTCGGGTGGGCGACCGCATGGAGCTTTGATCGGCTTCGCCTGTGGCTCGAGCGCGGCGCCGAGCCTGCGGCGACGCTGGAGCGCAGCCTCGTCCACTGGATCGGCCGAGGCACGCTCGCTTTCATCTGGCTGTTTCACGGGATCGTCCCCAAACTGCTCGCGCCTGCCGGCGAAATCGACCTTGTGACCCGGACCGGCATCCCGTCTCCGCTCGCGCCGTCACTCGTGCTCGCCGCCGCGGCCTTCGAGATCGCGCTCGGCGTCGGCATTCTCGTGCTGCGCGACGTGCGTCCCCTGCTGGCGCTGAGCAGCGTCCTCGCGATCGGGCTCGCGGTCGTCACGAGCGCGCGCATGCCTGAGCTCGTCGTGGCACCCTTCCAGCCGATCACGCTGGGCGCCGCGATGGTCGGCCTCGCGTTGGTCGCAGTTGCCGCCGATCGCGACCTCCCACGCGCGCGACGGTGTCTCCGGAAGCCTCGGACGAAATGACCTCCATCTATCGAAATGCGCTCGGATCCGAGTTCGACCGACTGCACCCCCAGATCCAGCGGCGGTTCGGCTTCTCGAGCGAGGACGGGTGCGCGGCCATCGGCCGGGGCGTCATGCAGCGCGTCTGGCACGGGCCGCCGTACACCCTGCCGTTCCTCTACGTCGGGACCTGGCGACGGATTATGTTTCCGCAACGCGGCCACGACGTGCCCTTTTCCGTCCACAACTACGCCTACCGGGACCGTTTCGGCCGGGAGACCGTTACTTGGAATCGTGACTTCGGTGCGCCGCTCCGGCGCCGGTTCGACGCGACGATGATCTACAGCGAGCGGCGCGGGCGGATCGTCGACTACCTGGGGACGCACCAGCATCTCGCCGTCGACATCGACCTCTCGGTCGACGAGCGCGGTGGGATGCATCTCCGCTCGGCCGCGCAGCGCTTCTACGAAGGGCCGGTCGCCTTCGACTTCCCGATGCTCTTCTCGGGGTACGCCGACGTGCACGAGTGGTTCAACGACGAGAGCGACGACTTTCGGATCAGCGTTCGCGTCACGAATCCCATCTGGGGACCGCTCTTCGGCTACGAGGGCCGGTTCAAGGTCGATTGGATCCCGTGCCGTGCGGGTGACGTTCCGCCAGAGATGAGGCCGCGTCGCGAGGAGCGTCGCGAGTAGCGCGCGAACACGACCGGCCGGGCGGGACCAAGCCGCTTCGACCACGCCGACCGTGACTTGGCGACGTCTGAAGGGTCGGCGGGCCTGGCCTGGTCGAGGTCGAGACCGAACGCCGCATAGTCCGCCGTAAGGCGGATGAGCCAGCCGGGAGAGACGTCAGCGTATCCGTCACGCTCCGTCGCCGAGAGCAGAACGCGCAACGTACCGCCGGGCTTCACGAGCATCGCGACGGGAGATAGGACGGTGGGATCGGCGGCTGACAGCCCACGAAGCAGCGAGCCCCACGGGAAGTGGATCGTCACCTCGTTCGCAACGCCGGCGAGCTCTTGAGGAAGCCGCTCCACGCCCTCGACGAGGAACGCCAGGTTTGTAAGGCCCGCCCGCTTTGCCCGCCACGCGCCACTCACAAGGGCGTCAGGGCTCGCATCGATGGCTATTGCGAAAGTCTCTGGCTCGGTCCGCGCTCGGTGGAAGACATAGCCGCCGTCACCCGCACCGACGTCCACGACGACATGGCCGAACGCGGCGGCTAGTGAAGCGATCTAACCGACGTCTACGTCTACGAGCCGCTTTCCGATGAGGCTGCGCACGGAGGGAATGGTACGCCGATCAAGAGCTCCGAATGACCGCGATGAGCCGTGTGAAGAGCAGGGCCGAGCCGAGCACCAGAAGCACGGTCGCGCAGAGCGCGCCACCCATCGCGTCCGTGCGCGGAAAGCGGCTGCGCCTCCCGAGGATAACCGCGCTGATCCCGAACAGGGCGCCCGCCGCGATCACCACCGCGAGAAAGATGTCGTACGTGAGGAGCTCGCGTTTCGTGAAGAAGCGCGGATACGGGACGGTGGAGTCGAAGGCATTCGCGCCTTCCACGAAGATTGCGATTGCGGCCGAGCCCACTCCGACGGCGACTCCCAGCGCGCCGCCGATCAGGCCCCACGTGCGGTCGCGCCGGCGGCTGACCCCGTCAGTCGTGGCGATAGGCGTTTCCGTGATGCCGGCGATGGGGACCCTAGGTCTTGCGCGCAGCGTCGACTGCCTCGAGCGCGTTGCCGACCAGGCGCTGCGCACCGCCGACAGCGCGGGGGACATCGAAGCGTCGATCGAAGCTCCCGAGATTCTCCGCGGCCTCGACAGCTTCTTCGAGCGCGGACTCGGCAAGCCGGAGCGCTGACGCGAGCCGCTCCAGCTCGCCCGAATCGATTTCCTTCATTGCGGCATGATTGCACTTACATGCCGCAAAGCCGCGATCGCTCGTCGGCGCTCGAGCCGATCCGTCGGGTATCGCAGATCCGTGAGTACGAGCCGGAGCCGGTGCCTGACGACGTCGTGGATCAGCTCCTGGAGCTCGCCCGGTGGACGGGAAGCGCGAAGAACGGCCAGCCGTGGCGCTTCATCGTGGTGCGCGACAAGGATCGCCTGAAGAAGATCGCGGCCTTGCGCCCGCCAATCAACTGGCTCGCCGGCGCGCCGCTCGGGATCGCGATCGTTCTCGACGGCGCGGAACCAATGTTCGACGCGTACGACGAAGGTCGCCTCACCGAGCGCCTGCTGACGGGCGCGACCCTGCTCGGGTATGGCGGCGGTACCGCCTGGTTCGGTGGCCCGACGCATGACGCCGAGGCCAAGCGGATCCTCGGCATTCCGAAAGATCTGACCGCGCGCCAGATCGTGATGATCGGTCGGCCGAAGTCGAGGTCGGATCCGCGACCGACCGGGCCGTCACGCGGGCGCAAGCCGCTCTCCGAGCTTGTCAGCTTCGATCGTTTCGGTGAACCCAGGCGCTAACAAAACGAGGCCTCGGCGCCCGCCGCCTTAGCTAGTCGAAGAGCTCTCCAATCTCACCGAGGTCCGAGAGGAGAGCCGATGCGGAATAGGCTGCGATCACGGTCGAAATTCGGACGGCGAGTGCTCGGGCCAACGCCGCCACCCGGCCGGAGACCCCCAGCTTTTCGTAGATATGCTCCAGGTGCTTCTTCACCGTAGCCGGCGAGATCCCGAGCGTTCTGGCGATCGCCGCGTTCGTTTTGCCCTTCCCAACCTCTAGCAGGAGCTCCTTTTCGCGCCGACTCAAGGGAAGCTCCTCGACGACTTGCGCGAGGGCTAAAGGCCGCACCTCTACCGCAGGTGGATTAAGCACGAGATCGAAGGTCAAGCTTCCGCCGCAACCGGTCGCCGTGACCGTGGTTCCTGGCGTACGTTCGTCGCCCGAGGCGCGAGTGATCTCCAACCGCTTCTCCCGGTGCCGGAGTTTACGCCAGCCAATACGCCGAACGGCGTATTGGCACATCGCGGGTTCCTCCTAGGGTCGGTCGTCGACGTTGCATCAAACGTCGGGCGCATAGATAGGGGAGGGAAACCTTGTCTCACCATTGGTCACTCGTCCGACGGCGAGGGTCTGCGCTCGCCGTAACGCTTGTCTCGCTCGTCGCTCTGGCGCTTCTCGCTCCGCCCGCCGCCGCCAGTCCGCAGTGGTCCGACTGGTCGGCACCCGTCTGGCTCGGCGCGACCATCAACTCATCCGCGGAGGATGCCGGCCCCGCAGTCTCAAAGGATGGTCTCGCCTTCTACTTCTATTCGACCCGCGCGGGCGGGGTGGGCGGCGAGGACATCTACGTTTCGTACCGCGTATCGACGAACGCGCCCTGGGGAACGCCCGTCAACCTCGGGACGCCGATCAATACCACGGCGAACGAGCGCGTGCCGGCCTTCTCGCGGGACGGCCATTGGATGTTCTTCGCCAGCGATCGCACCGGCGGCGTGGGCGGGAACGATCTCTGGGCTTCGTACCGGCTGCACACGCACGAGGATTTCGGAGAGTTCGGGTGGCAGACGCCGAAGTTCGTTGTCGGTGTCAACAGCCCATTCAACGAGGCGGGCCCGAGCTACTTCCAGGACGATGAAACATCAACGGCCTTCCTCTACTTCAACAGCA
>VBEY01000056.1 GCA_005889295.1 Chloroflexota bacterium
GACGATGTCGTGGACCTCGGAGTCGATGATCTTCGCGACGTCCTCGGAGTAATTGCGCTCCTCCTGGATCTGCCGGCCAAGGAAGATGAGCTCGTCGGTCTTCCCGTACTGGAGCGGCCCGAGCTTCTCGCTCATGCCGAACTTCGTGACCATCTGGCGGGCCATCTCGGTCGCCTTCTCGATGTCGTTCGAGGCGCCGGTGGTGGCGTCTCCGCCCAGGTGCAGCTGCTCGGCCACCCAGCCGCCCAGAGCCGCGGCGATGTCGTCCTCGAATTCCTTGCGCGTGCGGAAGTAGCGGTCTTCCTGGGGGAGCGACCAGGTGACGCCCATGGCCATACCCCGCGCTACGACGGAGATCTTGTGCACCGGGTTGGTGTGCTTCAGGAGCTTGAAGCAGAGCGCGTGGCCGGCCTCGTGGTAGGCCACGATCCACTTTTCTTTCTCAGTGATGACGCGCGAGCGCCGCTCCGGCCCCAGCGCGACCTTCTCGAGAGCTTCCTCGAAGTCGATCTGGCCGATCTGCTTCTTGTTCCGCCGGGCAGCCAGGATCGCGGCCTCGTTCACCACGTTCGCGAGATCCGCGCCTGAGAAGCCGGGCGAGATCTGGCCGATCCGGAGCAGGTCGACGTTCTTGTCGAGGGGCTTCCCACGGACGTGCACATCGAGGATGGCCTTGCGGCCCTTGATGTCCGGGCGGTCGAGAACGACCTGGCGGTCAAACCGTCCCGGGCGCAGGAGTGCCGGATCAAGGACGTCTGGACGGTTCGTCGCGGCGACAACGATGACGTTCGTCCCGGTATCGAAGCCGTCCATCTCCACGAGGATCTGGTTCAGGGTCTGCTCGCGCTCGTCGTGCGAGCCGCCGAGGCCGGCGCCACGCTGGCGGCCCACCGCGTCGATCTCGTCGATGAACACGATGCACGGCGCGTTGCGCTTGGCCTGGTCGAAGAGGTCGCGCACGCGGCTCGCGCCGACGCCCACGAACATCTCGACGAACTCGGAGCCCGAGATCGAGAAGAACGGCACGCCCGCCTCGCCGGCGACGGCTCGCGCGAGCATCGTCTTGCCGGTGCCGGGCGGACCGACGAGGAGCACGCCCCGCGGGATTCGAGCCCCCAGGGATGAGAACTTCTCCGGGTACTTCAGGAACTCGACCACTTCGGTGAGCTCCTGCTTGGCCTCCTCGACGCCGGCCACGTCGTCGAACGTGACCGTCGGCTTGTTCCCGATGAACATCCGCGCGCGGCTCTTCCCGAACGAGAGCGCCTGGTTATTGGTGCCCTGCGCCTGCCGCATCATGTAGAAGAAAAATCCGCCGATCAGCAGGACCGGCAACAGGCTCAGGACGATCGAGCCGACGATCGACAACGAGTTGTTGCTGTCCTGGAACTTGAGCGCGACCTTGTCGGCGTGCGTGGTGTTGTAGTCCTGGACGGTCTTCGAGATGATCGTGTCCGGCTCGGGCACGGTCGTCTGTTCCCGATGGGTGTCGCTGTCCTTGAACTGCAGTGTCGCCTTGTTGGCGACGATGATCACGCTCTTGATGCTGCCGGCATTGATGTCCAGTTGGGCCTGGCTGATGTCAACCTCGGGTACCGAGGGAGTCTGCGAGCGGTAGGCGTACAGGAGCGCGAGCCCCATCACCACCAAGAGGAGCGTCAGGATGCCGTTCTTGAAGATCCTGTTGTCGAGATTCAGTTCGAAGGCCCTTTCCGCGGTCGCGTTGCGACCGAGTTCACTTTCGATCCTAACTGTCTAACGCGAGGAGTCCAAAGCTCGTTCCCAAAGTGCGCCGGAGCCGCTACCGCAAGGCGTGTTCCGCCCACTCCTTTGGGCGGTTCGGTGAGTCCGGGAACCCACCAAACGGTGTCATCGCTTGCGATAACGGGCCAGCGGCTCCGCTGCGACGCAGGGATCTTCGCGTCGACGAAGAGGTCCTGGAGCTTCCGCTGCGGTCGGCCAGCCGTCCGATCACCCGGATGTCGTTCCCGAACGACGAGCTTTCTTAGGAGCTTCTTCGGAACGTCGGCCTCTTGAGCTCCGTTCGTCGATTCCCGCGCCCCGAGTACCAGGCGCCAGCCATTCCAAATTATCTCGCTTCCTGATCCGAGCCGGACAGGTGGATCGCTCTTTTCGTCGGGTCTGTCGCCAACGATACGGAGCAGACCGTACTCGCGGATCGCGCGCCCGCCGGGAAGATCGAGCGAGCGGGAACCGTCTTCGTTCGCGGAGAGATCCAGAAGCGCCTTGCGGTGCCGCGCGCCCAGCACCCGACCGGTCGTGTCCCGCCACGCCATGGCAAGCGCCCGGCCGCGCACAAACGGTCCGAGCGCTCCGATGACGATCGCGTCTGCGTCTCGAGCGCGGGCAAGCGCGGTGGCGACATCACTGTCATCTTCGATCTGGATCTCGGCGGCGGCTTCAGCAAGCCGCGCGATCGCTTCCTCCGCCCGCGGATTTATCTTCGCGAGCGCCGGAAGGACCTCGAGACGAACGCGGTTGCGCGCGAACCTCAGCGACCGATTTGTCGGGTCCGTCCGCGGTCGAATCCGTGCCGCGCGGCAGACGTCGACCGTGTCCTTTCGACCGAGCGCGAGGAGCGGTCGCGCGATCCCGTCCCGGAGCGGGCGCATGCCCCCGAGCCCGGCCAGTCCCGAGCCTCGGGTGATATGGAGGAGCACGGTCTCCGCCTGGTCGTCGCGCGTGTGGCCGGTCGCGATCGCGGAGGCGCCGACCTCCCTCGCCGCGCGGCGAAGGAACTCGTATCTCGCCGTCCGCGCGGCATCCTCCGTCTTGGTCGGTGTTTCGGCGCGGCCGACGCGGATGGGAGCCCCGATGCGGTTAGCGAGCTTCGCGACGTAGTCGGCGTCATCCGCGCTCTGCTTGGGGCGGGTGCGGTGATCGAAGTGCGCGACATGGATGACGATGCCGAGCTCGTCGGCAAGGTCCGCGAGGATGAGCAGGAGCGCGGTCGAATCCGCGCCCCCGGAGACCGCGACGACCACCGGTCCCGATGTGAAGATCTGATGCGTGCGGATGTAGTCGCGGACGGTCGCGCGGATCACGGAAGGGATCACTGGTGGCTGGGGTGGGGATCGGACCCACGAACCTGCCGGTTATGAGTCGGCTGCTCTACCACTGAGCTACCCAGCCGTGCTTCTATCTGTCGATTGTAGGTCGGACGACCCGTCCTTCACGCAGCAAACGTGCGCGGAATTCATCCTCAGTCGCGGTGCGCTTCCGCGTATTGCAAGGGCGACAGCAAGGGATGATGTTCTCGATCCAGTTCGATCCGCCTCGTGCCAACGGAACCCGATGATCTGGCTCGAGCGTGACCGCGAGGCCGCAGTAGCCACACCGGCCGTCGTACACGCGGACCAGGTCAAGCCACTGCGCCGTTGTATATACGCCGGCTGCCGCGACTTCTCGGGCTCGCCGCAGACGTCGGACAACGCGGACAACCTCGGGATTCGCGAGACGGTACGCGGCGACTGCCGCCTTCGAGCGCGCGCGGTTGCGCGCGTAGTAGTCGCGCTTGTTCGCGCGATCTTCCTCACGATGCGCCGTGCGCCAACGGCTCATAGCCTCGCGTGCTTTCGCGGCGTTTCGTTTGATCCACTCGCGGCCGTATGCACGACGCACCGCTGGATCTGCGTGCGGCATGGTGACTCACGTAGCAGACATACAGGCCCGTGGCAATGGGACTATGAAAGCGAGAACGCGGCCTTCACAGGCCGCGTTCACTGTTGCGGGGAGACGATTCGAACGTCTGACCTACGGGTTATGAGCCCGTCGAGCTACCGCTGCTCCACCCCGCGCGCTAATTCTACCTCTATCGCGCCCCGAAGAAGAACGCGAACCATCGCGCGATCCGCGCCGGCCCACCACGCTGCGTGGCGGTCGACGCGTCGCTCGCCTGCCCGTCACGCTGCACGGCGATGATCGACTCGTTTGGCCCGATGTATCCATAATCACGCGCCTTCTGCTGCACGTAGTCGGCGGTCTTCTGATTCGCGATCTGCGCCGTCCACGCGTCCTGCTGCGCCCTTTCAGTCGCGACGTCGTTCCTGTACGCGGCGATCTCGCGCGCGATCGCGTTGCCCTGGACCGTCAGACCGACAAACGCCGCCGCGAGGACGAGCCCCGCCAGCGCGAGCGACACAGCCACGACGCTGCGACCGAAGCGGACGCGGGAAGATCGGCGATGCCGCGAGCTCACGCGCGAATCATGCGCTACGAGCGAGCTCCGGGGGAAGGGGATCGCCCGGATTTCCGGCCGCCCGGTACGCGCACCACCCGAGCACCCCGAGCCACGAAACCGCGGCGCCGGTGTCGCGGAGCTTGCGGGTGAACGCCGCGACTGTCACCGGCCGCTCCCCGGGAACGATTGCGGCGTCGTTGCGCGATTCGTCCAGCGTGCCGGTCTTGTGCGGCGCATTCGTGGTGTCTGGCACGTACCGCAGCAGCATCGTACGGTCCTGGCACTGTTCCAGGAGCACGACGACCGCGTCGCTCGTCGCCCGGTCCTCGCATTCGCCGCGCTGCAGGCGCAGCAGAAGCGACACTGTCTCGCGCGCGGTCATGACGTTCTCGCTCCCGCGCTTGGCGGCTTCGAAGTCGTACATCTTCCGCGAGAGGCGGCTCAGCGGGCAGCCCCATTCGCGCATCCGCTCCCCCACTCGGTCGACGCCGATCCGTTCGATGAGCCGATTCGTCGCGGTGTTGTCCGACACGATGATCGCGAGCGTGGCCAGGTCGCGCAGCGAAAGGCGTTCGACGTCGGGCACGTGTCGGAGCACGCCGGTCCCATCGACACGGTCGCCGACGGAGACGAGCTCGTCCAGATCGACGAGCCGCCGCGCCGCGTCGGCGTACAGCGTCATGACGAGCGGAAGCTTGATCACCGAGGCCGATGGGAACAGGTCGTCCTCGCGTTCGCAGAAGATAGCGCGGCCGTCTGGGTCCGATGCGAACGCGCCGGCCTCGCCCGGCAGCGATGCCAATGCGGCGCGTGCCGGAGCGAAGGGATCCACGAAGCGAGCCTAAGCGACCACACCGAAACCGGCGACGGGTACGCTCGTTTCGTTGAACTACCCCCGACTCACCGCTTTGATCGCGCTTGTCGTCGCGCTCGTAGCCTGCTTACCCGAACAGCCGTCGACGAACCCGAGTCCGACGCCGACGTCCACGTCGGCTCGGCCACGTTTTGAGCTCGCGACCTACATGTACTCCCTCCAGACGAAGGGAAAGATTCGGATCGGCGTGCTCGACAATGCGGCACCGTTCTCGACCCGCGACGCGAGCGGCTGGTACTCCGGATTCGAACCCGACCTCGGACGCGAGCTCGCGAAGGCGATCTTCGGCCCACGACAGGACATCGACGCGGTCATCGAGTGGGTGTCGGTCGATCAAAGCACCGCCGTGGCGGCGCTCACGAGCCTGCAGGCGGACGTGGTCGTCGCGCGACTTGCCGCCACCGAGGAGCGGGCCGCCACCATCGACCTCGGTGACCCCTACCTCATGACCGGGGAGCGGATCCTCGTCCGATCGACGAATGACGAGATCAAGGATCTTGCCGATCTGGATGCCAAGACCGTCTGTGTCCAGGCCGGTCTGGGGATAGAGGAGCACGTCGTTAGGGCGAACGAGTCCGCGCGCACCCTCGCGCTCGACACGTACGCCTCCTGCGTCGGCGCCTTACAGCTCGGCCAGGCCGACGCGATCGGCGCCGACGAGGCGACTCTCTGGGCCCTGGCGCGCCAGGATCCGAACACCAGGATCGTCGGGCGCCCGCTTGTCGCGGAGCGCTACGGCATCGGCCTGAAGAAGGACGCCTCTGACCGTGAGGGTTTCCTGCCCTTCGTGAACGCATGGCTCGCCGGCGTGATCCGCGACGGTACCTGGGGTCGTCTGTACGCACAGCACATCACGCCTCTCTCCAGGGACAACAAGACCAGCCCATAGGCGGCAAGCGCGTTCCGATGTACGAAGGGCGATGGAACAAGGCTGGCGAAGCGTGGTCGAGGGGCAGTGGCTTCGTGACTGCATGGAGGAGTGGCGCGACTACGGCCATCTCATCCTGCGCGCGAAGTGGACGATGGACGGGGCGACGACCCTCGCAGAGGCCGCCGCGCGGTTTCGCGAGCGCGCGGACGAGCTTGACGAGCTCGCGCGATCGGGTTTCGAGCTTGAACGGCCGATCAGCGACGACTACGCCTTCATCGTGCGACCGGGCGAGGAGTCGCCGATGCGCCTGGTCGAGGAGGACGAGTGAGCCAGGAGGATGCCGAGGACATCGAGGTCGGTGAACCGATCTACGAATGCCCCGACTGCGGGAGCGTGACCATCCGTGGGAAGTGGTCGATCGAGGGCGCGAGAACGCTCACCGCCGCGGCACGGATGCTTCGCGACTACGCGCATGAGCTCGAGCACATGCGCGCTTCCGGTCTCGAGCTCGCGAGCCCGGTCGAGGCCGACTACGGGATCGTGCGACCCGGTGGAGCCTCCTCCGACGACCTCGACGACAGGGATGACCTCGCATGACGTTTCATCCGCGCCTCCACCTCCTGCCGCGACGCGAGAGCGAGCGTTCCGACTCCCTCGACCGCGAAGGACGCCACGGCGTTGGCGAAGCGAGCCGCCGCTTCGAGATCGTCTCCGTCGGCGAGGGCGAGCGCGAGGCCGGCGCAGAAGGCGTCGCCCGCTCCGGTCTGATCTACCACTTTGTCCGCCGGGAAGCCCCCGACCTCGACCTCCCGCCCGCCGCGTAGCACGATCGCTCCGCGCTCAGCGATCGTGACGATCACCGGCGCCGTGCGTGCCCACCCGCGCGCGAGCTCAAGATCGCCTTCGATGTCCTCCTCGCTCACCACCGTCACGGTCACGCGCCGCAGTACCTCGCGCGCCTCGTCCCAGTCGCGCCGTCTGACAGTTCCGTCCGCGTCCCACGACCGCAGGTAGCCCTGAGCCGCGAGGACGCGCGGAACGCTCCCGTACACGTCGAATACCGAGGGCTCGATCTCGTGCGCGATCGAAGCGAGGACGACCGAGCGCGTGTCGCGCAGGGCATCCGGAATGGCCTCCGCACCGATTCCTTTCGCGCGGGCTTTCAGGCGCAGGCGCCGGCGTCCATCGATGTAGCGGAACGCGAACGTGGTGGTTACCTCGCTCTCGAGCGCGTGCAGCTCGATGCCGAGCTCCCGGCAACGTGCGGCCAGGCGGTCACGCTCGGTCGGGCCGATGCGGGTGAGAAGAGCGACCCGATCGCCGAGGCACGCGGCCGCGGCCGCGGCGTACGTGGCCGTGCCGCCGATGCGCCACTCCGGATCGCCCTCGAACTCATCTCGCGCGGTGTGACCGATCGTGACCAGATCGAACATCAGACATTGAACAGGACGTGCAATACCTCGCCGTCCTTAACTGGATAGGTTTTCCCTTCCGTCCGCATCACGCCCAGCTTCTTCGCGTTGGCCTCGCTTCCCGCCTTCAGGAGATCCCCCCACCCGATCACCTCGGCACGGATGAAGCCACGCTCGAGATCGGTGTGTATCGCACCGGCGGCCTGCTGCGCGGGCGCACCGCACGGAACGGTCCACGCCCGGACCTCGTCGTCGCCAACGGTGAAGAAGGAGCACAGGCCGAGGAGCTCGTACGTCGCGCGGATGAGACGATCGAGCGCCGGCTCCGCGAGCCCGAGATCCTTGCGGAACGACGCCGCCTCGTCGAGTGGCAGCTCCGCGATCTCGGCCTCGAGCTTCGCGGATACCGGCACGACGGCGCTCGCGCGATGGGCCTTGGCGGCCTCGCGGATCGGCGCGATGATCCGCTCGGGAGCGGCGACATCGTCTTCGTCGAGGTTCACCGCCACGAGAACCGGCATACGCGTGAGGAACCGGAAGCCGCGGATCGCCTTCTCCTCGTCCGCGTCGAGGTCCAGGTCCCGAAGCGGACGCTCTTCCGCGAGCGCTGCGACCGCGCGCTGAAGGACCGCCTTCTCGCGCTCCTTCATCTCGCGCTCCGGACCCTTCGCGCTGCGCAGCTCGGGTTCGATGCGCTCCAACCGTCGCTCGACGACGGCGTGATCGGCGAACAGGAGCTCGAGCTCCACCGTGGAGAGGTCGCGGACCGGATCGACCGAGCCGTCGACGTGTGGAACCGACGGCGCGCTGAACGCGCGGACGACGTGGACGATCGCGTCGGCGGTACGCAGATCCCCGAGCTTCTGCGGAGAGATCGCCTGGCCTGGCTTCTCCGCGTGCGCCAGACCGATGTCGCGGTACATCACCTCGGCATGAGTGATCTTCTTCGGCTTGTAGAGCGCCGCGAGCTGTTCAACGCGCGGGTCCGGGACCTTGGCGACGCCGACGTTGGTCTCCGCCTCGGCGCCGGCGAAGGCGCCCGTACTCGCGTGCGCGCCGGTGAGCAGGTTGAAGAGGGTGGTCTTCCCGACGTACGGCAGACCGGTGATCGCCGAGACGACATTCATGAAAGGCGCGTCTCCGAGACCTCGGGCGGATCCTCGTGGAAGATCGCACGGGCGGTCGTCCGGAAGCGCTCCACCGATCCGGTGCAAAAGAGCGCGTGTTCGGCGCTCCCGCCCGCGCGCGTGAGCCGATGGGAGGCCAGAACCTCGCGGACCGCGAGCGCCGTCGTCGTTGCTGAATCCACCACTCGAACGTCGCGCCCGGCGACCTTCTCGATCGCGGCGCGCAGCAACGGGTAATGCGTGCAGCCGAGCAGGAGCGTGTCGACCACCGGCCGGACCACCCCGCCCTCGGTGAGCAGCGGCTCAACGTACTCGCGGACGGCGTCGAGAGCCTCCGGACTCTCCGCTTTCCCCTCCTCGACAAGCGGAACGAGCTTCGGGCAGGCCTGCTGCGCGACATCGACGAGCGGGTCGAGGTCGCGGAGGGCGCGCACGTAGGCGCCGCTCCGGACGGTCAGCACCGTCGCGAGCACACCGACCGCGCGCCGTGCCGTCGCGGAGAGCGCGGCCGCCGCGCCAGGCCGGATGACGCCGATCGTCGGTACACCGAACTCGTCGCGCACCGTCTCGAGCGCGACCGATGTCGCCGTGTTGCACGCGATCACGACGAGCTTGCAGTCGGCTTTCGCGAACCAGCGCATCGCCTCGCGGGTGAATCCGACGACCTCCGCGGGCTCTCGCGGGCCGTAGGGCATGCGCGCCTCGTCGCCGAGATAGATCGTCGCTTCGTTGGGGAGCTGCCGGCGGAGCTCGCGCAGGACGGTCAGCCCGCCGACGCCCGAGTCGAACACCCCTATCGGCCGATCGGCGGCCCCGTTCACCGGAGGGTTAGCGGCGCTGCTGCTGTACGAGCGCGTTCGCGAGCGCCTCGATCGCCTTGGAGACGGGCGAATTCGGCGACGAGAGGACGAAAGGCTGCTGCTTGTTCAGCGATTCCGCGACCACCTTCCAGTCGGTCGGGACCTCGCCCACGACCGGAAGGTTGAGGGTGTGCTCGATGCCGCCCTTCGACATGCCGTGCGCGCTGTCGGACTGATTGACGACGAGGAGGATGGGCTTCTGGCCCTTGTACCCGAGCGCCTCGAACGTGTCGACCGCTGCACGCGTGTTCGCGATCGAGGCCTGCATGTACGTGACGACGAGAAGGATGACGTCCGCGACGTCCAGCATCGCGAGGGTCTCTTCCCCGAGCTTCGACGGCGCGTCCACGATCACGTAGTCGTGATCCTCGGCGAGCAGCTGCATCGCCATCGCGACGTCGGGGGCAGCCATGAGCTCGGCCTCCTCGGGTCGCGGCGGACCGAGAAGGACGGCGACGCCGCTCGGCCCCTCCCAGAGGACCTCGGAGAGCGACGTTCGCATTCCCTGACCGGTCGGAAGATCCACGATCGAGCGGGTGGCCGGCGGCACTTGAAGGACGTGCCGCAGCGAGCCGAACTGCATGACGCCGTCCATGAGCGCGACTGAGTGTCCGCGACGGCGAAGGATCGTGGCGAGATTGAGCGCGATCGTCGTCTTTCCCGAGCCGCCCTTCGGTGAGAAGCACACGATCATTCGCCCCTTGAGGCGTATGTCGCGCTTGCCGATCGCGAGCGCGGTCGCAAGCTCATTCGCACCGCCCGGCAGAACGAAGACGGCGTCGATGCCCTGATCCGGCTTCGGATCGATCGGACGCTGCGGGACCGTGACCATGATGATTCGGCTGCCCGGCGACGCGACGCGGACACGCTTGGCGAGGTCGAAGCCTGTGCTCTTGCCGGTGAGAAGCGCATCGATCAGGACCCCATCCGGCTTTTCTGTGGTCACCCGGACGAGCGCCGCGTCTCCGTCGCTCTCGACGCCAACAAGCTCCGCTTCCTTCTCGCGTGAAAGCATCTGCTGGAGGTGCTGCGCGACCTGCGGCAGGTCCTCGATGAGCAGGACTCGTTTCATCCGGCGGGAGTGTATGTGTTCGAGCGCCGGCGGAGTGCGATGTGGCTTGTCGCGGCGGTCACAAGGGCGGCCGCGACGAACGAGAGACCCACGCCGGCCGTTATGCCCTGCCAGTACCACTCCGGATACAGGCGGATGAGATTGCTGTCGGATGAGAACAAGAAGTTGCCCTGCGGAAAGAAGATCTCGTGGAAGAGCAAGAACAGCGGATCGAAGGCCACGGCCGCGGCAACGCCGACCAGAGCGACGATCGCCGCCGAGACGAGCGCTCCCGAGCGGATAAGACGCATCGCGTCGCCGCGCCGGCGAGCGATCGCGACGTCGTACGCCGCAACGAACAGCCCGAGCACCGCGCCGATCTCGAAGCCGCGGAAGACGGCACGCACGTCAGCCATGTGCGCGTACTCGTCGGAAGTGAAAGTCGAGCGCCCAAAAGTGACCGGCGCCTCCGACGAGAGTCCGGCCACGTAGGTGGCCCAGGCGCGATGCCAGCCGAGCAGCGATTCGAGCGAGATCGGACCTTCGACGAAGCAGCTGGTCGGCGGCGCGAAGGTGCAGGGTCCGTAGCTGCGGAACGTCGCACCCTTCACGCCGTTGGCGTTCGCGAGCGCGGCATAGGCCCAGTCCCCGCTCCAGACGAGCGCGAGCGCGACGAGTCCGAAAAGGGCGAACGCGAGCGCCAAGATCGCGACGCCGGCGCGGTGCGATCTCACGCCGGGATCGCGCCGAGGCCGGGCCGGTTCGAGAAGACAAACCGACCACGCTCGACGGCGACAGCGCGATAGGGATCGTCATTGATGAGTAGGTTGCCGTCCAGATCGGCCCACTCGACCGCGGGCGCGAGATGCGCGGCCGCCGCGATGGCGACGCTCGTCTCGGCGGCGCGGCATCCGAGCATCACCTTGAGCCCACGGTCGTGGGCGGCGGCGATCATCGCCCGCGCCGCGGCGATGCCGCCGCACTTCTGCAGCTTCACGTTGATGCCGTCGCAGGCGCCCACGAGGCGCGGCACGTCGCTCGCGCGGACCGCCGCCTCGTCGGCGACGATCGGCAGCGGCGACGACTCGCGAACGCGGCGGAGACCCTCGATGTCCTTCGGATCGATCGGCTGCTCGACGAACTCGAGGTCGAACGGCACCAGGCTCGCGATGCGCGCCGGAGCCTCGTCGACACGCCAGGCCGCGTTCGGATCGACCCGGATCGTTCCGGAATAACGCTCGCGGATGGCTCTCAGCACCGGAACGTCGTCGCCGTGGCCGAGCTTCACTTTAAGCACCGAGAACCCCTGCGCCGCGGCCTTTGCGGCGCGCTCGGCCATCACCGCGGGCGCCGCGATGCCGATCGTGAAAGAGGTGGGCGGCGGCTCGCCGCCCGCGAGGCCCAGAAAATCGCGAAGGGTGACTCCGGCGGCTTGCGACGCACGATCGTGCGCGAGCACGTCGATCGCGCAGCACGCCGCGCCGCCGTGCGGGTATCGCTCCTCGAGGCGCGCCGCGACCGCCGCGAGGTCGAGGGGATCCTCCGAGAGCGCGTCGATCGCGCCCCGCACATCGCGCTCGACGGATTCGGGGGTCTCCCCGAAAAAGGCGTCCGGCACGCCCTCGCCGCGCGACACGCGGTCGCCTTCGCGCAGTTCGACGAGCACGACCTTCTTGCTGGTGTGCGTCGCACGGCTTATCGCGAACGGCACGGTGAGGTGAAGCTCCACCGTACGGACGGTGACGTTCATACGGGCACGCCTTCGCGGAGCGCGCGTGCAAGCCGATCGGCGCCCGACGCACCCTCGCGGATCGGATCGGCCGCCGGCAGCCCGGTCTCATTCGCGGCCGCGGTGATCATCGCCTGGGCGAAGGCGTCGCCGAGCGCGGACGTGTTCAAAGCGATCGCCACAACGCGAGCCCGCGGATAGCCCGGCGGCCGCCTCCAGGTCGCGGCCTCCTCGTAGATCCGGATGTTCTCGCGAAGAGAACGGAGTGGAAGCCCTTCGTCGTAGCCCTTCACGCTGAGCCGCCCAGAGTCGTGGCACAGGACCATCAGGTCGGGCGCGCTCCCGTGGAGCAACCCGAGCGTCACGCCCGAGAAGCCCGGATGCGTGAGCGAGCCCTGGCCCTCGACGACCACCCAGTCCGCGCGCTCCGCGGCTTCACAGACCATGAGCTCAGCGGCTCCGGCGATGAAGTCCGCGACGACCGCGTCGACGGCGATGCCGCCGCCCGCGATCGCGATCCCGGTCTGTCCCGTCGCCACGAACTCGGTGGTCTCGCCCGCGCGTCGCAGAGCTGCAGCGATCTCGAGCGACGCGGTCATCTTCCCTACCGCGGCGTCCGACCCGACCGTGAGCACAACGCGGGCGCCCTCGCGGCGCGAGCGATGCCCGCCGATGGGGAGATCCCCGGGTGGCTCGCGCAGCTCGCGCACCCTCGCGGCGCCGCGCTTCGCGGCGGCGGCGAGACCGGAGTCCGCGAGCACGCGTTCATGCAATCCGTTCCACACCTCGACCCCGCGCCCGAGGGCGCGCGCCAGCGCGGGGCGATAGCCGTCGGGGATGCGACCGCCCGCTGCCGCCGTCCCGATGAGAAGGACCGTCGCACCGCGCGCCACGGCTTCATCAACCGTCGCGACGACGGGCACGCCGGCTCCGACCCCGACGCACTCGGCCGCGTCCCTCCCCGCCCTCGTCGAATCGACGACCGCGACCACCTCGAACGGCGCGTAGCGAAGGACTCCGATCGCCGTCTTCGCGGTGGCGGGGGTGAACTGGCCCTCGGCGAGGATCGCGAGTTTCATCTTCCGCCGAGATCAGTCCCCTGACGAAGAAACCGTCCGTGCCGGTCGCGCGCTGTTTCACCGGCCTCGAGCGCGACGCCTCCGTTCACGATGACGTACTCGATCCCGACGGGGTAGCGGTGCGGATCCTCGTACGTCGCGGCATCCATCACGCGAGCGGGGTCGAAGACGACGAGATCGGCCCACGCGCCCGTCTGGACGACGCCCCGGTCGTGGACGCGTGGCCGCGACGCGGTCAGCGAGGTCATCTTGCGAAGGGCTTCCTCGAGGCCAAGCACCCTCTCGTCGCGCACGTAGCGTCCGAGAACGCGAGGGAACGTCCCGTACGAACGCGGATGCGGCTTGCCGAACGAGAGTGGACCGTAGGGCGCGTTGGCCCGTGAGTCGCTCCCGATGCAGACCCACTCCTTCGCCATGACGTAGCGGACGTCGTCCTCGTTCATCGAGTGGTGGACGATGTCGACGGCGCCGTCGTGTTCGATGAGCGCGTCGCAGGCCCAGTCGAGCGGATCGCGGCCGGCTTCGTCGGCGAGCTGCTGCACGCTCTTCCCCGCCCACTCGGGATGGTGACGCGCCCGCGCGATCATGATGCGGTCGAAGGCGCGCCCGGTCTCCACGTCCTCGGTCCGGATGCGCGCACGTACCGCCGGATCGCGCAAGCGCTCGCACATCTTCGCGGTCCCACCCTCGTGCACCCAGTTCGGGACGGTGACCGCGAGGCCGGTGGACGACGCCGTGTACGGGTACTGGTCCGCGGTGACGTCGACGCCGTCGGCGCGAGCGCGCTCGATCAACGCCGTCGACTCCTTCACCTTGCCCCAGTTCTTCTGTCCCGAGGCCTTGTGATGCGATAGCTCGACGCGCACGCCGGAGCGGCGGCCGATGTCGAGATTCTCCGCGACCGCATCCAGGAGCTTGGTCGATTCGTTGCGGATGTGGCTCGCGTAGAGGCCGCCCTTGTCGCGCACAACCTCGCAGAGCGCGGCGAGCTCGTCGGTCGTCGCGAAGGCGCTCGGCGGGTAGATGAGCCCTGATGCGAGCCCGATCGCGCCTTCGTCCATGGACCTGGCGAGAAGCGCACGCATCCGCGCGAGCTCCTCCGGCGTTGGCGTCCGGTCGTCCGCGCCCATCACGCAGGAGCGAAGCGTTCCGTGACCAACGAAGGAACACACGTTGATCGCGGGCTTGACCCGGTCGACGGCGTCGGCGTATTCGCCGAACGAGGACCACGTCCGCTGGACGTTGAGCCGAGAGAGCTCCCGATCGAGCTCGGCTTCGGCGAGCCCGCTCACCGGCGCCGACGAGCCGCCGCAATTCCCACACACAACGAGCGTCACGCCCATATGCAAGGCACTCTCCAGGGCGTCGTTGACAAACATGGCCTCGTCGGAGTGCGAGTGGATATCGATGAATCCGGGGGCGACTACGCGGTCCTTCGCGTCGACGATGCGCGCACCGTCCTTCGCGAGGTCCGTACCGATCGCCGCAATGCGTCCGCCCTGAATGGCGACGTCCGCCTGCCGACCAGGCTTGCCCGTTCCATCGATGACCGTTCCGCCGCGGATGAGAAGGTCGGTCACGAGTGCCGGCGCTCGCGTGCCTGCCCGCGCTCCTTGCGTTTTGCGACGACCAGGAGCTTGCGCGACCGCGCGTCGGCCGGATTTCCATCGTAGTCGCCGTGCAGCGTCTCGATGACGAACCCCGCTTCGGAGAAAAGGAGCTCGGCCTCGCGCCGGTAGAGGTAGTGGAGCGTCATGGTTCCGCCGATTCGGCGGACGGTCCCATCGTCGGCCGTCTCGTCGTGCCAGAACCGCTGGGTCACGCCGTCCACATTCGCGTGGCTCGACGAGAACTTGCGCACTGCGCGGCCAGTCTCCGGATCGACGCGCTCCCACTCGTCGACCACGGCCCCATCGAGCCCGGCGATGATCTCGGGGTCGGGCTGGAAAACGTCGATCGCGACGCGGCCGCGCGGCGCCATGTGCTCGCGCACACGCGCCAGGCACGACCAGCGATCGTCCGGATCGAGCATGAGGAAGGAGTTGAACGCGACGAAGATGAGGGCAAACGCCTCGTCGAACGAGAACGCGCGCATGTCCCCCTCGACCCAACGCACTTCGACGTTTGCCCGGCGCGCACGCCGCTCCGCCCGCTCGAGCATCGCGGCGGAGCGATCAAGCCCGACGACGTGGTGCCCGTCCTGGGCGATCGGCACCGCGACCCGTCCCGTCCCGCAACCGAGCTCGAGGATCGGCCCGCCGGTGCGGCGCGCGAGGCCGCTGAACCACTCGACGTCGGGGCCGACCTCGGATGGCGCGGTCGCGAGGTCGTAGAGCGACGCGAGTCGCGCCGCTTCCGAGGGGTCGCGCTCGGTGCCCAGCCAGTCACGC
This sequence comes from Chloroflexota bacterium, assembly GCA_005889295.1. Lineage (GTDB taxonomy): Bacteria > Chloroflexota > Limnocylindria > P2-11E > P2-11E > 3-1-20CM-2-70-9. The sequence continues at coordinate 15,595 of VBEY01000056.1, forward strand.
GGCGCGGCCGTCGTGCGCCTCCTTCGCGCGTTTGAGCAGCGCGGGCTCCGCCATCACGTCCAGGGAAGTCATCGCGAGGGCCTTCGCCGCAAGGCGCATGGTCTCGAGGGCTCGTGGCGTCCGCGCCGCCTCAGTGAAAGCGAGGGAGTGCCCGGGCACAGGACCTTCGGTGATCGAAAGGAACGGGTGGATCCCCGCGATCGCGGTGGTGACATTTCCCATGTCAGTGGATCCGTGCGTGTCCGACGGACGCCGCGCCTGCATCGTGCGCCCAAGCGTTCTGGCGTTCTCCGCGAACGCCTCCGCAAGGGGACGGTTCGTATTCACCACCTCGCAGACCTCACTCCACATCGGGCGAAGCTCGGCGCCGGTCGCGATGGCGGCGCCCTCGAAACACGCGAGCACCCGGCGCCGAAGCTCGGCGAGGTAGGTGTTGTCGGGCGAACGGACCATGAGCCTTGCCGCCGCGCGGTCGGGGATGATGTTCGCGGCCTTTCCCCCGTCGGTGATGATCCCGTGGATCCGGGAGTCGCTACGGACAAGGAGCCGGAGCGCCGACATCGCGTTCCAACCGAGCACCAACCCGTCGAGCGCGTTCACGCCATCGTGCGGCTCGGCGGCGGCGTGCGCGGCTTTGCCCAGGAGTTCCACATCGAGGTTGACCATGGCAAGCATGAGCGGGTCGATCTCGTCGCGGTCGCCGGGGTGATACATAAGTGCGGCGTCGACGCCCTCGAATGCGCCGCCCTTCATGAGGTGGACCTTGCCATTGCCGCGCTCCTCCGCGGGGCAACCGATGAGTCGCACGCGGCCGCGGACGCCATCGAGCGTGTCACGGACGGCGAGGAAGGCTCCGACCGCGGCCGTTCCCATCAGGTTGTGCCCGCAGCCATGTCCGATCCCGGGCAGCGCGTCGTACTCGCCGAGGATCGCGATCAGCGGACCACCGGCGCCGGCCTCGGCGAGGAAAGCCGTCTCGAGGCCCGCGGCCCCGCGCTGGACCGAGACCTTCTCCGACTCCAGGTAATCCGCGAGCGAGGTCGCCGCGAAGCGTTCCTCGAACGCGAGCTCCGGCCGCGCGTGGATCTCGAGCGCGAGCCGGTCGAGCGCTTGCGCGCGCATTTCGACGCGCTCGGATATCCGCTTCTTCCGCGCCGCGGCGTCCAAGTCGCCCTGAGGCTAACCCGAACGCGCGCCAGTCGATGACGCGCTCAGCACCAGCTCGGCCAGGACGAAGCCGGCGACGACGAACCCGCCTGTGATGAGGCTGAGGCCATCGACCGCGCGGAGCAGTCCGAGCGCAGCGACGAGGGCGCCGATCTCTATGCCGCGGCGCACGGCCCGGAAGCGGAGCGGTCGCCGCGCGCGCGGGCGCGCGAGCGCCGCGTCGCGCTCTTCCACAGCCACGCCGAGCAGGGCGACGACGCAGGCCAGGGCGATCGCGGAGCCGCCGACGACGGCTCCGACGGTGAGCGGGTCCGTCGGATCGCGCGTCAGCACCAGGTAGATCACGACGGCGAACGCCGCCAGGGCAACGAGGGCGAGCAGCTGCTTCGTCAGCGCTCCTCGATGGGGGGTCGCGGCTCCATACGGAGAGGAAGCGCGACCTGCTCGCCCCCCGCGGCGATCGGGGCTTGCGCGAGCGTCTCGATCGCGCTTGACGCGCGCGACAAAGCGCGGTCGGTCTCGTCGAACTTCTTGGTCGCGTTCTCGAGGTGACGGCCGAGCTGATCGTGGAGCTCGACGAACCGCTCGAACTCACGCCGGACGGCCGCGACCCCCTCCTGCAGCTCGCGGGTCCGCTCCTGCATCGCGAGCCCGCGAACACCGAGAGCGACGACCTGGAGGTACGCGAGAAGCGTGTTCGGGGACGCCGGGATCACCTTGCGCTCGGCACAGTAGGCGCGAAGGTCGGGCTCACCGTCCTCCTCGCGCAACACGAGGTCGTAGTAGACCGACTCCGAAGGGATGTACATCACCGCGAAGTCGATCGTCCCATCCGCCGGCGACACGTACCGCCCGACCGCGTCGATGTGTCGCCGCACCTGCTGCAGGAACGCGCGCTTCTTCGAGCGGCGCTCCGTTTCGTCGGCGGCTCTCGCGAGAGCGTTCCACGTCTCGTTGGGGAACTTCGCGTCGATCGGCACAATCCGGCCCGCGTAGCGGACGACCGCATCGACACGCGAACCGTCCTTGTACGTGTACTGGACCTCATACGCGGATGCCGGAAGCGCATCGTGTAGGAGACGCTCGAGGAGCAGCTCGCCGAATCCGCCACGTGCCTTCGGCGCCCGGAGGAGATCCTGGAGCGAGCCGATGTCCTTCGCGAGCTCTCCGATCCGCTGACTTTGCTCGCTCAGGCTGCCGAGCTGCCGCGAGAGGTCCGTCAGCGTGCGGTGTGTGGTGCCGGCCTGCGTCGCGAGCTGCTGTTCGGTCGCGCCGAGCGAGCGGCTTAGATCCGAGCGCAGCTCTCCGACCGAGCGTGCGAGAAGCTCGACCTGTCCCTGCATCCCCTCCTGTGCGGCACGCACCTCGACGCGTAGCCCGTCACGGAGAAGCGATCCGTCGTCGCGCCCGAGCCGAGTCATGGCCACGACAGCCACGGCAACGGCCAGAAGCGCGATGACGACCGCCACCAGCGCGACGAGCGTCGATGCGTCCACGCCTGGATTGTCCGTGGGCGGGCTCGTTAGCACAAGTGTTCGAAGCGGACACTTCGTGTGCGGAACGACGTCAGGGCCGCGGCCACACTGACAAAGGTCCTTGCTTGGTGCGCTACAACCAGCACCACATGGAAGGGCTCGACAGGAAGAAGACCGCGCTCTACTCGGCCGCCTCGATCGGCACCGGAGCGTTCTTCGCGTTCAACAACTTCGTCCTGCCGCCGATCCTCAAGAGCTTCGGCGCGCCCGACCTCCTCACCGGGCTCCTATCGAGCACCCGCAGCATCGAAGGAGTCGTCATTCAGCCGACGGTCGGGGCAATCTCCGACCGGATCTGGACGCCCCTTGGCCGGCGCCGTCCGTTCATGCTCGTCGGAATCCCGCTCTCCGCGCTGTTCTTCCTCATCGCCGGGTTCTTCGCGCACACCCTCGTCGGCCTCGCCATCGCGATCTTTCTCTTCTCGATCTTCTTCAACGCCGCCGTCGACCCGTATGCGGCGCTCCTGGCCGACATCGCGCCGGTGCACGAGCGGGGCCTTCTGTCAGGCGTCTCCACCGGCGTCCAGGTTCTCGCGCAGGTCGTCTTTCTCATCATCGTGTCGCGCGCCGCCTCGAGCGGAGAGGTCCCTCTCTGGACCTACGCGGTCGTAGCCGCGGTGATGGTCCTGTCGTTCGCCGCAACCGTATTCGGTATCAAGGAGCGTCGCGAGGCCGTCGTCCGCGCCGAACACCACTCGTTCCGCGAGTACGTCGCCGCGGTCGCGAGCCACCATCAGGCCATGCGCTACCTGCTCACGACGTTCGTGTACCAGTTCGGGATTAACGCCGTGATTCCCTTCCTCACGCTCTTCCTCATCGAAGACATCCACCAGACGGCGGAGGTCGCTTTCGCCGTAGCCGGCCTGACGATGTTCATCACCGCGGTATCCGCCATCGTCTCGGGCAAGCTCGCGCAGCGCTTCGGTAGCCGCGCCGTCCTGGCGGGAGGCTGGAGCATCCTCGTGCTGGCCGCGATCGGCGGGACCCTCGTCGCGGACCTCCCGCAGACGCTCGTGGTCGTGGTGCTCGCTGGGATCGGCAACGGCGCGGCGACCGCAATGAGCTGGCCTCTCCTGACCGAGCTCATCCCGTCCGACGAGACCGGCGTGTTCGCCGGCCTCAAGGCCGCCGCCGACTCCATCGCGATTCCCCTCTCGGTGGTCGTGGCAGCGGAGCTCTTCCTTCCGCGATTCGGCTACCGCGGGATTTTCGCGATGCTTGCGATCAACATCGCGATCGCCCTCGTCCTGCTCCTTGCGATCGTGCGCGTCCCAGCACGCGCGCCTCTCGCGCCTGAGCCGGCGGCAGCCTAGTCCCGCCCGTCCTTGCACAGGGACGGGAACCTCCGCACCGCCGCGTTTGTAAGTAGGGACGAGTGGCGCAAGGGCCATGCAGCCACCGCTCGGAGGAACGCATGCGACGCATCAACGTCCTAGCGATCGGCACGCTCCTCACGCTCGGCGCCCTCGCGGGGACCGCCCTCGCCAAGGAAGGCGCCGTCACCAAGCTCGACGCGCTTCCGCCCGGAGGCCTCCACGCTGGGCAGGTCATCCCGGTCGGCTTCACGATCCTCATGGACGGCGTTGAGCCGTACAAGGCGGACGTGGCTGAGATCGTCGTCCGCAACGGCACAGGGAAGGTGCTCTCCTACCCCGCGACGCCGCAGGGCCCGGCGGGCCACTACGTCGCGAACGTCTACTTCCCGGCGGCGGGCACATACACCTGGGAGGCCACGCAGGGCACGTTCTTCGCGCCCTACAACCTCGGCACGGTCGCGGTCCTCGCACCGGTCACGACTTCGCAAACGGAGGCCGCGCCGACGAGCACCCCGGCAACCAACGATCCGATCTCGCAGGTCATCCCGTTCCTGGCGGGGCTCATCGCGCTCGGCGGCACCATCCGCTTGGCGCAGCTTGTCCGCAGCCAGCGGCGGATCTCAGCGACGGTCTAGCCCGAGCAGAAATAGGAAGGGAGCGGGGCTTTTGGCCCTGCTCCCTTTTCTGATAGCGCGCCCGTCTCTGCGCAATGACGTTCAGCCCACCGGCACCGCCGTCGTGGTGGCCGCCCGAGCGGTCAGCGAGCTCGGGCAGATCTGGTGGTAGGGACACTGCTGGCAGGTCCGCAGACCTTTCGGATTCGGCGCGAACTCGCGAGCCCGGATCCGCGCCGCGGTGCCGGCCACCAGGCCACGCACCGCGCCGATGCTGTCCGCGGTCGGGGTGACCGAACCTCGCTCGCCGCTCTCGAGGAAGTGCAGCGCCGTCTGCACCGGTCGCTCACCGTAGACGCGCTCGTGCGCGAGCGCGTAAAGCCGCAGCTGCAAACTTTCATTCGCCGCCCGCTGGGCGCGCCCGCTGCCCTCTTCGTCGGCGCCGGCCTTGTAGTCGACAACCACCGCGCCGCTCGGGGTCCGGTCGACTCGGTCCCATCTGCCGACGACGCGGTCCTTTCCGAGCATGAAACTGAAGCGTTGCTCGACGAGATCGGGCGGAGCCAGTCCCCGCTCGTGCTCGTGGAACCGCCGCAGCGATGCGAGCCCCGCCTGG
>VBEY01000057.1 GCA_005889295.1 Chloroflexota bacterium
CGAGAGGCAAGGCCATCGCGAAGACGCTGCCCGCGTCCGTGCTGTCGTCGAGCCAGAGGCGTCCGCCGTTCTGCTCCGCCAGCCGCCTACTGATGTGAAGACCGAGACCTGACCCTGGAATATCGTGCGCGCGTACCGTCCGGAAATAGGCCGTGAACATCCGATCGCGTTCCTCTGCGGCCACGCCGATGCCGTAGTCCTCGACGCGGACCTGCGCTTCGTCCGCGATCGTCGTCACGGCTACGTCGACCGGTGCGCCCGGGGGGCTGTATTTGAGCGCGTTGTTGAGGAGGTTGTCCAGGATCTGCGCGATGTGGTCGGGATCACCGCGGGCTCGGATTGCCCCGTTGGGCCGATCGAGCCGGAAGCGTGGTGTTTCCTCTTGCTCGTTCCGGCTGATCGCGTCGCGGACGGCCTCGCATAGATCGAAGCTCGGCAACGCATGACTTGGGGCATCGGCCAAGACGTGCTGCTCATTTTGAAGAGTGCCGATGAGCCGCGTCATGCGGTCCACCTGCTCCAACGCGATGTCCATCGCCGCCCGCGCGCGCCCAGAATCCTTTGCCATGACCCTGCGCGCCAGCTGCATCTGCCCGCTGATCGTCGCGAGCGGTGTTTTGAGCTCGTGGACGGCCGCGTCGAAGAAGTCGGTGTTCGTTGCTTCCGATGCGGACCGCACGCTCAGGTCGGCCGAGGTGCCCGCGGCTTCGCCAGTTACCGGCCGCGGTCCGGCAATCGCGCTCCTGAGCGTCGTCAGGAAGTCATCAACCAAGAAAGGCTTTGGCACGACCCCCACGAAGCCCGCGTCGCGGCTGCGCCGTGATGTGCCGGCTCGTTCTTCGGCGAGCGCCCCCTCGTCAGCGGTGAACATCAGGACCGGAAGCGCCGGGTGCGTTCGCCTGATAGCAGCCGCATCGGCCCAGGAGCGGGCGTGGCCTCTGCGGCCAATCTCGCCATCGAGGATCACGCAGCTCGGATCGAAGCGGTCGATCGCTGCCGCGATCTGATCGTGGTCACCGATAGCGAGCGAGCGGTAACCGGCTTCGTCGAGGAGCGTGGTTATCAGCTTGCTAAGCGTTACATCGTCCTCGACCAGGAGCACAGCCGGCCCCGGTGGTGGCGCTTCGACCTGCGTATCCAACTTCCCTCTCCGGCGAATCGTCTGGTCGCCGACTCGGATGGATTTCAGAGGAGCAGGCAGATGGCCGCATTACGCTTTCGTCATAACTCCCGGATGAACGGGACGCTGCTACGAGGCTGGAACCCTCCCGGGCTGAATTACCCGGCACCGCGCTCGCGTGCCTGCTTGGCGAGCGCGTCGGCGAGCTGGGTGATGCGTAAGTCGGCGGCGTCCAGGCGCTTCGCGCAGTCGGCGTAGAGGCGCAGCCCCTCCTCGTACAGGCGCACGGCGTCATCGAGGTCGAGCCCGGGATCTTCTAGCTTGTCGGCGATCGCCTCCAGACGCTCAAGCGCTTTGTCGAGTGAGACCTCCGGCTCAGCCACTCTTCTCGATCGCCTCCACCAAGGCGCCTGCGCGCCCATCGCGCATGCGGACGCGGACATGCTCGCCGGTGCTGAGCGCCGCGACCGACGCCCGGATGTGCCCGTCGGCTCCTTGGATGATCGCGTAGCCGCGTCCGAGCACTGCGAGCGGCGACAGGGCGGCGAGACGCCGCTGCGCGGACACGGCGCGCTGCCGCCGGAGCGGCACGGCACGAGCGATGGCGCGGTCAAGTGTGCGACGTGCCTCATCGATTCGCTGCCGTCGCACCGCGAGCCGCATCGCCGGCGCCCGGCGATCGAGCATGCGTCGCGCTGTCTCGAGGCGGCGACGACGCTCCTCGATGCGGTCCCGAACGCGAGCCGCCACGCGGCGCCACGCGCGCCCTGCACGCATCTGGTCGGCACCCGAGTCCGGCACGACGAGCTCCGCAGCCGCGGACGGCGTCGGTGCGCGCACGTCGGCCGCGAGGTCGGCCAGCGTGACATCGGTCTCGTGCCCGACGCCCGAACACACCGGTCGCGGGAAGCGCGCGAGCGCCCGCACGAGGGCCTCGTCGTTGAACGGCGCGAGATCCTCCGCGGCACCGCCGCCTCTCGCGAGAATGACGACATCGAGGTCGCGGATCTGGCCGAGCCCGTCGAGCGCAGCGATGAGCGACTCGACGGCGCCGATGCCTTGCACCTGCGCCGGCGCGAGGATCAGCTCCATACGCGGGTCCCGGCGCGCCACGATCTGCTGGATGTCGTGCCACACCGCGCCGATCGGGCTCGTCACAACACCGATGCGCCGCGGCGCCGGCGGTAAAGGACGCTTCCGCTCGACCGCGAAGAGTCCCTCCGCCGTGAGACGGCGCTTGAGCGCTTCGAAGCGGAGGTACGCGTCGCCCGCACCGGCCGGCCGCAGATCGTCGACCTGCAGCTGGCATCGTCCGTCCTTCGTGTAGAGCTCGATATAGCCGTGTGCCAGCACCTTGTTGCCGTCGCGCGGCGAGAGCGCGACCTGGGCCGCCTTCATCGCGAAGAGCACGCACTGCAGCTGCCCGACGTTATCGCGAAGCGTGAAGTACACGTGGCCGACCGGCGAGCTTCTCGCTTGGACGACCTCTCCTTCGATCCAGAGGTCTTTGAACGAGTCACCCGACTGGATATGCGCGGCCAGGCGCGTGACGACCTGGCCGACGCGCAGGATCCCGCTAGGCGCGCTCGAGGTACTCACCGGTCCGCGTATCGACCTTGATCTTGTCGCCGCGCTCGACGAACAGCGGGACGTTCACCCGCAACCCCGTCTCGAGCGTCGCGGGCTTCGTGGCGCCGGTGGCCGTGTCGCCCTTCAAACCCAGATCGGTGTCGGTCACTGTGAGAACGACCGAGGCTGGCATCTCGACGCCGATCGGAGAGCCTTCGTACTCGCTCAGGATCACGGTCATCCCGTCGCTCAGGTAGCTCGTCGCGTCACCGAGCTGATCGTCATCAAGCGCGATCTGGTCGTACGTGGCCGTGTCCATGAAGTGGTAGTGGGTGCCGTCCTTGTACATGAACTGCACGTTGCGGTGGTCAAGGCGCGCCCGCTGATAGCGGTCGCCCGCCTGGAACGTCTTCTCCACGAGGTCGCCCTTGCGGACGTTGCGTAGCTTCATGCGCATCTGCGCGCTGCCACGTCCGAGCTTGATGTGCTGGAACTCGACGATCTGGTAAAGGACGCCATCGACCTCGATGGTCATTCCGCGCTTGATCTCCCCGGCACTGATCACGTCTTCTTCGTCTCCTCGATGAGCCAGCGTAGGGCCAGCTCGTATCCCGCAACGCCCTTACCGATGAACTGCGCCTCGGTCACCTCGGTCAGGTAACTCTTCCGTCGGAACTCCTCGCGCGCGGCGATCTCGCTGATGTGAACCTCCACCACCGGGAACGGGGAGTCCGCGACAGCATCGCGCAGCACGATCGAGGTGTGTGCGAGCCCGCCGGGATTGATGATCGCACCTCGCGCGTCGCGATGCTGCTGCAGGAAGTCGATGAGGGCGCCTTCGTGGTTCGACTGGAATGCCACGAGGTCACACCCGGCCTCGCGCGCGATCTCCCGACAACGCACCTCGATCTCTTTGAGTGTCGTCCGACCGTAGATCTCTGGATCGCGCGTTCCGAGGAGGTTCAGATTCGGTCCATTCATGAAGAGGAGCTTCACGCCGCATCCTCCACAACGCGAGCGGCGGCGCGGAGGGCGGCCTCGCCAACGTCGGTCACCTCGCTGAAGCGGCCGATGCGGCGCGGCAGGATCCATCGGAGCTTCCCCGCCCGCGCCTTCTTGTCGCGGAGCACGTAGCTCCAGACGGCCTTGGGGAGCCGCGCGCGCGTCGGAAGGGCCGCGCGTTCGAGGAGATTCTCGAGCTCGGGCCGAACCGTTGGCGCGGTCAGCTGAAGCCGCTCCGCGAGAGCCGTCGCGTAGACCATGCCGATCGCCACCGCCTCCCCATGCGTCGCGCGATAGCCCGACCCGGCCTCGTAGGCGTGTCCCATGGTGTGCCCGAAGTTCAGGAGCTCGCGTAGGCCGGACTCGCGCGGATCCTGGCTCACGATGCCGCCCTTCACCTCGGCCGCGATCGTGACCGCGGCGAGGATGGCACCCAGATCGCCGGCGCGCACGTTCTCGAGCGACCGCGCGAGCTGCGCGACCGACTCGCGATCGGCGAGGAAGGCGCATTTCGTCACCTCGGCGAGTCCGGATGAGAGCTGGCGCGCGGGAAGCGTCGCGAGGACGGCGAGATCTGCAAAGACCGCATCAGGCGAGTGGAATGCACCGACCAGGTTCTTGCCCGCCGCGATGTCGATGGCCGTCTTTCCACCGATCGATGCGTCGGCCATCCCGAGGAGCGTCGTCGGAACCTGCGCCAGGCGGATGCCTCGAAGGTACGTCGCCGCGACAAAACCGGCGACGTCCCCGACGCTGCCGCCCCCGAGCGCGATGATCCCGCCGTCGCGGCCAACGCCGTAGCTCGCGAGCGAAGCCCACAGCCGGGCGGCGATCGCGAATTGCTTGCCGCGCTCGCCCGCGGGCACGCGCAGGGTCACGGCCTTGAGACCGACCGACGCCAACGACCGCAGCAGATCGGGCTCGTACCGCGCAGCCGTCTGGGCATCGCTCACGACCGCCACCTGGCCGCGCCAGCCAAGGTCCGCCAGGTGCGGCCCCACGTGGTCGAGGACTCCGGCGCGGATGAGAACGTGGCAGGGTCGCTCCGGTCCGGCCACGTCGATGCGAACGCCCCGGGCGGACACGAGCCACGCCGCGATCGCACGCGCGGTTTCTAGAGCGCTCGCGCCATCGACGTCGAACGTGACGTCCGTATCGGCATATGCCGACTTGCGCTCCTGCAGAACCCGGCGCGCGCGGTCGCGTGGAGCGACGTTCTGGTATGGGCGCTTTCCCTGCGTCGCGGCGATCCCTGACGCAACACGGTCGAGGGACCCGCGCAGACCGACGATCAACCCGAGCTCCCGCATCAGCGCACGGTTCTCTTCGCGAATGGGCGCGCCGCCGCCGGTGTCGACAACGACCCACGACGGAGTCCGCGCGAGGCGCTTGAGGACGCTCGACTCGACGTCGCGGAAGCGGTCCATGCCCTCCTGTTCGATCAAGTCCTTGTTCGGCTTCCCCGCGCGGCGCTGAATCTCCCGATCGAGCTCGATGACCGCGGCACCGAAATGGTGGGCGAGCGCCGGTGCCACGGAAGACTTCCCGATCCCGGGCGGCCCGACGAGGAAAATATGCATTACCGCGAATCGATGGGGCGAAGCCGATGGCGGTACCGTTCGACAGCGGCGCAGAGATCGTCGACGCTGTCATTGCCGAACTTCTCGCAGAGTGCGTCGGCGAGCACGAAGGCCAGCATGGCCTCGGCGACGACTCCGGCCGCGGGTACCACGCAGACGTCGCTCCGCTCGACGTGCGCGGGCGACGGCGCGCCGGTCTTCAGATCCGCCGACGGGAGCGGTTTCATAAGCGTCGAGATCGGCTTGAACGCGACCTCGAGCACGATGTCCTCGCCGTTGGTCACACCCCCTTCGAGGCCGCCCGCCCGGTTGCGGCTCCGTACGAACGCGCCGTCCCGCACCGCGATGGGATCGTGCACCGCGCTCCCGCGCTCGCTCGACGCGGCGAACGCGTCGGCGAACTGGACGCCCTTCGCGCTCTGGATCGACATGAGCGCCTGCGCGATCCGCCCGTCCAGCCGCCGGTCCCACTCCGCGAACGAGCCAAGCCCGGGAACGACCCCGCTCGCGCGGAGCGCAACGACTCCGCCGAGCGTATCCCCCGCCTCGCGCGCCGCGGCGATCGCCGCGACCATCAAGGCGCTCGCTTTCGAATCGGAGCTGCGAACCTCGCTCGCCTCGATGGCCTCGCGGTCGAAGGTCGGCTTGCCGGACACGTCGCCGATCGACTTCGTCTCGCTCAACACGTCCGTGCCGAGTACGCGAAGCAGTGCCTTCGCGACTGCGCCGGCGGCGACTCGCGCGGCGGTCTCGCGGGCGCTCGCCCGCTCGATGACATCGCGAACGTCCTCGTGACCGAACTTCAACGCGCCGGCCAGGTCGGCGTGCCCGGGACGCAGGCGCGTGACCGCAGCGGGCGGCTCTGCGACCGGCTCGACGCTCATGACGCGCTCCCAGTTGACCGCGTCGCGATTCTCGATCTGGAGCACGATCGGCGCGCCGGTCGTGCGGCCCTGGCGAACACCGCCGGTGATGCGCACCGCGTCGCGCTCGATCTTCTGCCGCGCCCCGCGGCCATATCCCAACTGCCGCCGACGGAGGTCCGCGTCGACGTCTGCTGGCGACACCTCAAGTCCGGCCGGCACGCCGTCGATGACCGCGAGCACGCCGGGCCCGTGCGACTCGCCCGCGGTGAGGAACCTCATACCGGCCGCGGCAACGCCGCGCGCATCACCTCGAGCGGCGCGGGCACCCCCGTCCAGAGCTCGAAGGAGCGCGCCGCCTGATGCAGGAGCATGAGCAGCCCGTCCATGACGCGCACATGTTGAGCCTCGCGCGCGCGCCGGACCAGCGGCGTCTCCGCGGCGACTGGGACGAGGTCCGCGATCATGGGCGGCAGCGGCTCGAACGCGAACCCTTCCAGCGCGTCCTCTCCGTTCATACCCATCGGCGTCGCGTTCACAAGGACGTCGACCCATGGGAGCTGCCGCGCCTCGTCCCAGCTGATCGCGCGTAGTTCGCCGTCCTTGTCGCGGGGCATCGAGGCGACGAGACGCTCGGCGCGCTCGAACGACCGATTCGCGACGAGGACGTCGTTGCCGTCCTGCAGCTCCAGGATGCAGGCACGCGCCGCGCCGCCCGCGCCAAGCACCAGGACATCGGCGTTGCTCACGAGCATGCCGGAGCCCTCCAGCCCGTTGTGGAAGCCGAGGCGGTCCGTGTTGTGGCCGATGAGTCGGCCTCCGCGGCAGACGATCGTGTTCACCGCGCCGATCTGGCGGGCTTCCTCATCGACCTCGTCGACGAGACGCAGCACCGTTTCCTTGTACGGGATCGTGACGTTCGCGCCGAGCAGATCGTCGTCGCGGCGCAGCCGGTCGAGGGTGGCACCCAGTTGGTCGTCCGCGCTCTCCTTGAGCTCGTACCGATGCGGCAGCCCGAGCTTCGCGAACGCGGCGTTGTGTATCGCCGGCGAGAGCGAATGCGCTACTGGGCGCCCGATGAGCCAGACCTGGCTCATTTGTTCCCGTACTTAACTCGGTTCGCCTCGTGCTCCGCGAGGGTCGTCGCGAAGGCGTGGTCGCCGGTCCCGTCGTTCTTCGCCACGAAGTAGAAGTAAGGAACCTGCGCCGGCTTGGCCGCGCCTTCGAGAGCGGGCTGTCCGGGGCTGCAGATCGGGGTCGGCGGCAGGCCCGCGACCTTGTACGTGTTGTAAGGCGAATCGATCGCGAGGTCGGCGAGCGTTGGCTCGCGCCACTCGCCGATCGCGTACTGCACGGTGGGATCTGCGTCGAGCTTCATCCCGATCGCGAGACGGTTCGAGTACACGCCAGCGATGGTCGCGCTCTCCTTGCGATCGCGGGCCTCTCGCTCGACGATCGAAGCGAGCTTCACGATGTCGTAGATCGTCGTCTTACGGTCGACCGCAGCCTGTCGCAGGGTCTGGCCCGCCTTCTGTTCGAACTGGTCGAGCAGCGCGTCGACGATCTGGGTTGCCGTCGCGGTCGGCTTGAAGAAGTAGGTGTCGGGGAAGAGGAAGCCCTCGAGGGAGGTGTCCGCCGGCAGCCCCGCGAGCACCGTGTTCTGGCGCTGCCCGACGACAGCCGCTTTCACGAAATCGTCCGCGGAGATCGCGGGGAAGGCCTTCTTCACCGCAGCCGCCGTCTCGCTCAAGCGCCACCCCTCGATGATCCGCAGGACGGTCTGCTCGCTGGGCGCCTTCTCGAAGACGCGCGCGAGCTCACGCGGCGTCAGCGCCGCGGAAATGGTGTACGTGCCGGACTGCAGCGACGTCTCGCGACCGGTGTCGTAAAGAAGGTACGAGAACGCCAGCGCGGAACGGATGAAGCCCTGCTCCTGCAGGTGTTGCGCGATCGCGCCGGCGGTCTCGCCACGCGAGATCACGAAGCTGCGGGACTCGGCGTGCGAGTCCTTGGCGAGATCAGGTTCCGCATCGACCCGGTCGGCGACGAGCCCGCGAATGAATGGCTGCCGCAGGAGGGTGTCGTGATCCTGGACCTGCGCGACGATCGCATCCTCGACGATGGGCCGCCCGAAGACGACCCCGCCGACCAACAAACCCACGATCAGTACGACGAAGATGAATGGACCCGTCGCGGAGCGCGTTCGCGGCGATCGCGGACTGCGTCCCCCCATCAGCGAGCGTGCTGCGCGAGGAAGTCTTCGAGCAGGATCGTCGCCGCGCCAGCATCGACGTCAGGTGCGCCGCGAAGCTCGGCCTCGCTCGAGGTGTGGCGCTCGTCGTACAGCCGAACTGGAAGCCCGAGCTTCTCCGAGGCGGTCGCGAAGCGCCGGACGCGCTGGGCCTGGTGCCCTTCCTCGCCTCGCAGGGTCAGCGGGAGTCCGATGACCAGCGCGTCGACCTCTTCCTCGCGTGCGATCCGCCCGAGCTCGGCGAGATCCTTGACGACGCTCCGTCGCATAAGCGTTCGGAGCGGTCGCGCGAGACCGTGCGCCTCATCTCCGACGGCGAGTCCGATTCGGCGGTCGCCAACGTCGAGCGCAAGGTAGCGCAAACCTCAGGGCGCCCCCGCCGTGATGGGCGCCTCGACCTTGATCGTGATTCTCGAGTCGAGGACGGGGAGACGCGGCCACCACGACGGCCACGTTTCGACGTTGACTTTCTTGAACCCGCGGGCCGCGGCGACCGCGTCCACGTCCTCGAGGCCGCGTCCGGTCAGCGCGGCTCTCATCTGGGCGGCGTCGCCACTCGCATACTGCTGCGCCTTGGCGCGGACGCGCCATTGCACTCCGCTCTCACCCACATTGGGCCCGAGGACGATGTCGACGACGACGCTTTCGTTGTCGAACGTCATTCCCGGGCTGCCGGCCAGCTCGTTGCGCAGGCTGTTGATGGCGGCGGCTCGCGGCTGAGTCTTCGATACGCGGTATGCCGATGCCGTGCCGGTTGCGGTGATCGTGAACGTCCCGTCCGGCGGCTCGGTGTTGACGACATCTCCCGGTGGCGAGATGCCGGTCTGCTTTACCCAGACGCCGTAAACCCCCGTGTCCTTCGGCGCGGACGATTCGCCGTTCCACTTCGCGGTGCGCGCGAGGCCAGCTTCACGCAGCGGTCCATCGGCTTGAGCCGCGGTCGTGTCGTAGTCCACCCGCTGCACGACCGCGATCTTCTTCGTGTCGCCGCCGGTCGTCGGCGCCGGATTCGACACCAGGTACTCGCCGCTGGCCGCGCGCGTGATCTTGTCCGAGCCGACGTTGCCCTTGGATCCGCCGTCGATCGCCTGGATGTTGACACGAACCGTCCCCACCGCGAGTGGCACGATGCTGCTTCTCGGCAGGATCTTTTCCTCCGTGGTCAGAAAACGGATCGGCGGACTGTCGGTGGTCTGGACGAGGGTGCCCACAGGGATCCGAATGTCATTCGTTGTGAGGTTCTTGAACTCCTCAACGCCGCTCGCCTTGGTGTCCTCCGTGCGGGAACCGGTCGCGACGCCCTTCACCTGCGCCGTCACGGTGTCCGAGAGTGTGGTCGCATCCCTGATCTCGCCCTGCGGCCCGGCGCGGAGGTCGTACTCGTAGGGGCCGAGCGTCGAGGCGGACGCGGCCAGGGTGATCGTCGCGGACGGAGCGACGATCGCGAGCAGGATGCCTGCGGCCAGGAGGAGGCTGATGAACACCGCGAGGGCGCGCAGCGGCGATGTCCCTCGGCGCACAACTGGGCGGACCATGGTCTTCATCACCGCGCGTCGCGCATCAGATAGGTGCTCGGTCGCGTCGAGCTCGTGGCGGTCGAGTGCGGAGATGCTCGCGAACGCTTTCAGATGCACCGACGAGGCGAGGGAGCGCGCGCGAGCCTCGGGCGACACGAGGACGATGCGACGGTCGCCGGCGCGGCGCCGGAGCGTCTCGAGGAACACCGCGTTACGCGTGAGCGGCGCGCCGGACGGAACGACGAGGACCACATCGGGCGACTCGACGGCCTCGAGACGCCGCGCGGCGTCGAGGATGGTCGCGTCGGCGCCAAGATCGATGACCGTTCGGCGAGCCGCCGCTGTCGTGACCGTCACGAGTACACCTCGGTAGCGAGCGCCGCGGCGCCGGCCGCGACGAGATCCTCGGCGCCCAGGGGCACGTCCGAGAAGACGCGACTCGTCACGCTCGGCGTCAGCGGGCCAATGCGCGCCGCGCCGCCCCGGGCCGCTCCGACGATCTTTGCGAGCGCGTTCGGCAGCGCGAGGAGCGTTTCCGGGACGCCGACGAAGAGCCAGCGCTCCGGAGGCAGCGCATCGTTGGTGCTGAGCGGGAGCGCGACGATTTCAGCCCACACGAGCGCGTCGTCTTCACGCGTCTCGTCGCGCGCCGCGAACGCGTCACGGCCGAGGCCGAAGACACGCGTGCCGAGGACCCGCCGCTCGCGCACGATCGCGAGCGCGGTGACGTCCGCGCCGACCCGGACGACGCCCGCGTCAGCGATGCCCGACGCGGCGACAAGCCGGGCGAGTGCATAGATGCCCGGAACGGCGGTCGGACGACGGCGCGGTGCGACGGTCGCGAGCGCGGCGCCGGAGAGAACAAGCGGCGCGACGGCGACATCGGTGTGCACCTCGAGTGCGCGACCGTGGTACCCCTCGATCGAGTCGAGCTCTCGTCCGTCGAGCACGAGCGCCGCGACGTCGTCGGTCATTCGCGCGGTCGCGACGCCGCGGAGCGCGGGATCGTCCGCGACGGCGGTCTGCGCGACGCGTGCCGCTTCCTCTCTGGCCTCGCGCACCGCGCGATCAGCTTCGGCGCGGACGATTGGAGTTCCCGACTCTTCGCGGTCAAACGGCGTTTTCACGTGATACGTGCGCACGTCGTCGCCGTCGATCGCGATCACCGTGCGATCGGTCGGGACACCACGTTCAGCCGCGGCGAGCGCGGCCGCGACGGCGGCGGTCGCCGCCCGCGGTTCGACCACCAGGCCGCCGGCGATGGCATCGGCGGCGAGCGCCGTTTCCCCGCGGCCGACCACCCGGAGCCTTCCACCCTCGGCCCGCGCGACGACGGCTCGGGCCATACCCGCCGCGAGCTCGATTCCCGCGACGCGCGGCCCGCCCGACGCTTCACGCGCTCGTTCCCTAGCCACCGCCGTTTAAACGCTCCCGGACCACAGCACGTGCCGCGGCGACTGCGTCGGCGAGCCGCGCCGGCGTCCCCCCGCCCGCGGAAGCGCTTTCGGGCCGTCCCCCGCCCTTCGCCTCGAAAACACCCTGGACCGCCTTGATCACAGCCTCGGCGCTCACCCTCCGAGCGAGGTCCTTCGTGACCGTTACGAAGAGCGCGGCCTTGCTGTCGCGCGATCCACCCAGGATGACCACGCCGGTCCCGATGCCCTCGCGGACGCGATCGGCGAGCGCCCGGAGTTGGTCGAGATCGGCGTCGCCGACGTTCGCGGCGACAACGCGCGCTGCGCCGAGGAGCTCGGCCGTCGCGAGGAGGGCGGAGGCCGCCGAGTCGGCCCCGCTGCGCTGGAGCGCGACACGTTCCTTGTCGAGGCGCTCGCGTGATTCGACGAGCTGGGCCACCGCCTCTGGCAACCGCGTTGGTGGCACGCGGAGCGCCGCAGCGGCCCTCGCGGAGCGATCGCGGATCTCGCGAACCTCGCGCAGCGCACCGACGCCGGTGACAGCCTCGATCCGCCGCACGCCCGCGCCGATGGACTCCTCCTTCGTGATGAGAAAGAGTCCGATGTCCCCGGTGCAGTGGCAATGCGTCCCGCCGCACAACTCACGCGACGGCCCCGCCTCGACGACGCGCACGACATCGCCGTACGTCTCGCCGAACAGCGCCATCGCGCCGCTCGCGAGCGCCTCCTGCAGAGGCATCTCTCGCGCGTGCACATCCGCGTTCGCGAGGATCGCGCGATTGACCTCGTCCTCGACTCGGCGCAGCTCGTCCGGCGTGAGGGCACGCCCGAACGTGAAGTCGAACCGCAGATTGGGTGCGTGGACGAGCGAACCGGCCTGGTGCACGTCCTCGCCGAGCAGATTGCGTAGCGTCGCGTGCAGGAGGTGCGTCGCGGTGTGGTTGCGCATCGTGTCACGCCGCGCCTCCTCGTCGACGGCCGCATGCGCGCGCGATCGCAGCCGCAGGACGCCGTCGACGACCTTCGCGCTCATCACGATCACGCCGGGCGCCGCGGTCTGGGTGTCCGCGACCATGGCGCGACCCTCATCGGTCGTGATGGTCCCCCGGTCGCCGACCTGGCCGCCCCCTTCGGGATAGAACGGAGTCCGGTCCAGCACGATCTCGACGTCGGTCCCTTCGTGAGCCGCCTCGACGCGCGAGCCGCCAACCACGAGCGACGCGATCGTCCCGTCGGTCTGGAGCTCGTCGTAGCCGGTGAACTCGCTCCGGAGCTTCTCGTTCTCGCGAAGACCCGCGTAGAACTGCCCGAACCGCATGGCGTCCTGCGTGAACTTCGCGGTCGCACGGCTGCGGCTGCGCTGCCCCTCGAGGAGCTCGCGGAAACCGCGCTCGTCGACCGAGAGCCCGGCCGAAGTCGCAATCTCTTTCGTCATCTCGAGCGGAAAGCCGTAGGTGTCCGACAGCCGGAACGCGGTATCGGCATCGATCCACCGCTGGCCCTGCGCGGTCGCGCGCGCGATGGCCTCGTTGATCATCGTCAGCCCCTGCGCGAGCGTGCGCTCGAACTTCTCCTCTTCCTCGAGGATGACCTGCGTGATGCGGTCGCGCGCGGAGGTGAGCTCGTGGTAATGGCGCTGCATCGTCTTCACGACCTCGCCACCGAGCTGGGACAGCGAGCCGGTCTTGAGCCCGAGACGCCGCCCATGCATCGCGGCGCGGCGGATCAGGCGGCGCAGAACGTAGCCGCGGAACTCGTTGGACGGCGAGATCCCGTCGGCGATGAGGAACGCGGCGGCGCGCGAGTGCTCGGCAACGATACGGATCGAGACATCGGTCGCCATGTTCTCTCCGTACTTCTTGCCTGAGAGCGACTCGATCTTCTTGACAAGCGGCTGGAAGAGGTCGGTCCGGTACGTGTCGCCGGGAACGCCCTGGAGCACCTGGGCGATGCGCTCGAGCCCGGCGCCGGTGTCGATGTTCCGCCTCGGGAGGGGCACCAGGGTTCCATCAGCCTTGCGGTCGTACTGCTGGAACACGAAGTTCCAGATCTCGAGGTAACGGCCGCAGTTTTCGCCGGGATTGCAGTCGTGCTCCGGCACGCCCGGCTGCGGCCCGTTGTCGATGAAGACCTCGCTGTCGGGACCGCTCAGCCCGGTCGCGCCCGGGGCCCAGAAATTGGCTTCGTCGCCGAGCCGGAACACCTTCTCCGGCGGGAGATAGCGAAGCGTCTTGGTCCAGATGTCGAAGGCTTCGTCGTCGCTCGTGTGTACGGTGGCGACGAGCTTGGCGCCGTCGAATCCGAAGACCTTGGTCAAGAGCTCCCAGCCCCACTCGATCGCTTCCTTCTTGCCGTAGTCACCGATCGAGAAGTTACCGAGCATCTCGAAGAACGTCTGGTGGTAGCCGTCCTTGCCGACCTCATCGATGTCGGTCGCCCGGAAGACCTTCTGTACCGCGACGATCCGCTTGGCTGGCGGCTGCTTCTTTCCGAGGAAGTACGGCACGAGCGGCTGCATCCCGGCGCTCGTGAAGAGGACGGACGGATCGTCCTTCAGGATGAGCGGCCAGCTGGGCATCCGCGTATGCCCCTTCTCCTCGAAGAAGGAGATGAACCGCTCGCGGATGGTCGCGCTGTCCAGTTTGGCCTCCTCCTCTTTGTTGGCAGGGGAGGTATCCCCTGCACCCTTCTCCGTCGGCGGCGTCGGCCGCCTCCTAAACGAAAACGCGGGGCGCCGGCCTCGGCTCCCCGCGTTCCCCGCTGCTCAAAAGTCTAGCTCGTCAGTCTTGCTTGCTGGAGCCTCCGCTCGCGCTTCGGGACCCCGTCGATGCCCGCCCTGCCGCGCTCGAGTCCCACTGCTTCTTCGCTTCGTCGATGAGCTCGCGCCCCTTCACAGAGGCGTCGTCGGCGAGCTTCTGAGCGATCTTCTGGAGCTCGTCCGCGCGCCGCTTGAGCTCCTCGCTCCGGATCTTGAGCTCTTCGCGCGTGATGTCACCGGTCTTCGGCGCATAGAGGAGCGCGACGACCGCGCCCGTCAGCACTCCGATGATGAATCCCATTGGTTTCTCTCCCTGTCTTTCGAGCTAAGAAATTACCCCTTCGCGGGGCCTTCCGCGATGGCGACGATTGCAGCCGCGATGCCCGCCGCAACCGCGGCCAGCGTTAGCTGGGCGTCTCCGAGTACGCCGAACGAAATGCCGGCCAATTCACCGACCGCTTGGGCCGCGAGGCCGAGCGCGCCCGCGAGGAGCCACGCCCGACCGAGCGAGCGCGGCCGACCGAAGGCGGCACGGACACCTGCCGGGACGCCAAGAGCGACGAGACCCAGCACCACAACTGCCGGCGGCACCCGCGACTAAGACCGTGTCGGCGCGGCGAAGATCCGCGCGACCGCGGCTAGGGCGGCCCCAAGTTCGGGGCTCGTCCGCCGGGTCCGCCAGGCGACCACGAGACAGATGATGCCTGCGACCGCCTGCGCCGCTGCGCAGGCGAACGCCGGGAGCGCGAGTGAGCGCGCGCACGGAACTAGAGCGTGTGCCGTGCTACGACGCCGCCCCCGATGACCTCGTCGCCGTCGTAGAACACGGCGGCCTGGCCCGGCGCGACGAGGGCGGGGGCCTCGAGGTCGAGCGTCGCGTGGCTTCGGTCCACGTCAACGTATCCGACAAGAGGGATGCCGCGGTACCGCAGGACCACGTTCGTCGCGAATCGGGATGAGGGCGCGTCGCCCGCGACGAAGGTCACGTCGGTGAGTCTGTAGGTCGTGCGCGCGACCTCGGCACGCGTCCCCACGACCGCCGCGCGTCTCTCGGTGTCAAGGTGCAGCACGTACAGGCGCTCGCCGGTCGCGACCCCGACCCCTGATCGCTGGCCGACGGTCAGCGCGCCGATACCAGCATGCGTGCCGACGACGGTGCCGTCGGTCCGCTCGACGGGGCCCGGGATAAAGGCG
>VBEY01000058.1 GCA_005889295.1 Chloroflexota bacterium
CACCGAAAAAGGATATGAGCGAGGTCCGGGTCGGTACCTCGGGCTGGCAGTACAAGCACTGGAAGGGCCGGTTCTATCCGAAGGACCTTCCCGTGGCGCGATGGCTCGAGCACTACACGCGGTTCTTCGACACAGTGGAGCTCAACAGCCCCTTCTATCGGCAACCCGAGAAGAAGACGTTCGAGAAGTGGCGACACGTGGTTCCCGAGGACTTTGTCTACGCGGTGAAGCTCAACCGCTTCATCACGCACATGAAGCGACTGGGTGTCGACCGTCAGAGCGTTGAGCGTTCGTACGGGCCGATGGCCGGGCTCGGCCCGAAGCTCGCGGTCGTCCTCGTGCAGCTCCCGCCGCGGATGAAGTTCGACGCGGCACGCGCGGAGCGTTTCTTCAAAATGGTCGCGGCGCGGCGACGTCGACATGCGCTGGAGCCGCGCGACGCGTCGTGGTTCACCGACGACGCACTTGCCTTCCTGCGCCGCCGGAATGTCGCTCTCGTCGCGGGTGAAACGCCCGAATGGCCGACGCATCTCGCGGTGACCGCGGACTTCGTCTACCTGCGATTTCACGGTCCCGGTCGCCGGTATACCTCAAGTTACGACGACGACGCGCTTCGCGAATGGGCGGAGCGGATCAAGGGCTGGCGCGCGGAGGGTCGAGACGTCTTCGCCTACTTCAACAACGACGAGCTGGGCTACGCGCCGAAGAACGCCCTCCGGCTTCGGGAGCTCGCGTCGAGCTGAGTGTCACGCACGAGACATCCGACGCGTTGGGTTCTGTCTCGTCTGTGCCTCGCTGTGATGCGACGCTCGGGGCATCACGAGCGGAGGTCAGGTGGTGTCGAAGCTACTTCGCGTGATCGAAGCCGCGACGCGCGACGCTCGGCGGGCGGAAGCACTCATGTACGAGGCCAGGGCGCGCCACGCCCTGCGGGTCGATACCGAAGAGGTGCTCCTGGGGTTCGAGCTGCGGGCAGGTGCGATCGGCGATGAGGCCGGCGAGCGTGAAATGCGGATCGTGCGCCGTGACCGCGCGGTTCGGGCTATCCGCCGAAACGCCGCCTCGTTCTAGCGGATCGCGGCCCGCCTTCGCGGACGGTGGTCGCGGATCGGCTCCTCCTCGAGCTCCTCCCACTCACGCGCGCTATAGAGATTCCCGGCGACGGCGGCGTCAACGAACGCGACGATGAGCCCCGCGACCGCGAGCAGGAACGACGCGGGTCCGGGAGCGGCCCCGCCGACGTCGAAGCCACGCATGAATGCCGACGCGCCGTACAGCAAGAACGCGACGATCGCGGCAATGAGGTCGAGCCGGGCGATGCCGCGGTCGTCTTCCGGAATATCGAGGTACTCGGCGAGCGCGGCAAGTACTGCGACACCGAGCACCACCGTCAGGGCGCGGGCGAGCCAATCCGACACTACGACGAAGCCATTCGTGTCGTTCGAGCCCCAGGCGAACCATGCCATCAGGTCGCAGAGGGTGAGCGCGAGGCCGATGCCGACCGCGATGTACGCGATCGCGGGCCGCGGCGCGAAGCCGAAACGGCGACCCTGGAAGAGCTCTTTCACCGGCCCGTCAATGCTAGCGGCGCGGAGGACCCTCCGGCTCGACGGTCACTCAGCAGCCCGGCTCCCCGTGATGGCCGCAGCAACCCTGGCCGAGGGTGGCGCGTCGCAGGAGGTTGCGTGCCGTGATCACAAGCCGCCGTCGAAGCGGGATCTCGCTCGCACGGAAGTTCGCGACGAAAACGGCAAAGGAGCCGCGTCGTTGCCTCTGCACGTTCGTACTATCGCAAGGTGAGCGACGACCCGCAGTCGAAGCCTTTCCCGCCGCTCTCGCTCGAGGAGGTCGCGCAGCTCCTCCCGGGAACCGGGGAGATCATGGCGTCGGTCGGCATCGCGTGGTGGAAGTGCGCGTACGCGGCGCGCGGTGGCAACTGGGAGCTCGCGGCTTATTTCGCTCGGCGCGTGCGCGGTCTGCAGCGGAAGCTCGCACGGACCCGTCCGAAATATGCGGACGATCTGGTCGCGTTCGAGACCGAACATCTGACGGCGGTGCTCACCGCGCTTGGCGCGCACAACGGACCCGCGTTCGAGCGCGCCTACGCGAGCGCGACCGACGCAGCGAACGAGCTCCACGTGAAGTGGGCGAAGCCCTACATCCGATGGGTCCTTCCGGACGAACCGCCAAAGGATCTCGACCTGGAGTTGGACCGCTAAGTTAGAAGCGGGCGGGTGTCCTTCCACCCGTAGGCGATCTCCACATGCTCTTCGGCGCCTGGAAATTCCTCGAGGGGTTTCTCGCGAACGGGCGTGCCACCCAGGCGCTCGTAGAAACCACGGCCGATCATGTTCTCACGGAGCACCCAGATGAGGATGGCCGTGATGCCGCGATCCGCGAGCTCGCGCGCGCACTCTCGGATGAGCGCGCGACCGTGACCCTTGCCCTGAAACGCCGGCAACACGTAGATCGCGTAGACCTCGCCCGGATATTCGCGATCACGTGACCGCTCCGGTCCGGCGAACGCGTAACCGACGACTCGTGCCCCTTCCTCCGTCACGAAGTTCAGCTCAGAAGGCGCAGGCGAACGCAGACGTTCGCGGCGACGTTCGACGTTGGGCTGCAGCTGGTCGATCAAACCGTCAGGGAGGAGTCCGCGATAGGTCGCGCGCCAGGTTTCGACTCGGATGCGCTCGATCGCTTCGGCGTCGTCGACCGTCGCGCGCCGGACGCCCACGTCAGCTGTGTGCGTCGAACCAGTCGGCGATCCGCCGGGTGTGCTCGACACGGTGTTTCGGTTTACCACCACGGGTGAGGTCATGATTGTCCTCGGGGAAACGCACGAAAACGGCTTCCTTCCCGAGGACCTTGAGCGCCGTGAAGAGCTGCTCGGCCTGTTCGATCGGGCACCGCAGATCCCGCTCCGCGTGGAGGATCAGGAGCGGCGTCTTCACGTTCGTCACGTAGGTCAGCGGCGAGCGGAAGACGAGCTTTTCGCTCTCGCGCCACGGCGTCGCATCGCCCATCTCGTGCTCCCAGAAGTGCCAGCCGATGTCGCTGGTCCCGAACGCGGAGATGTTGTTCGAGATGCTTCGCTGTGTGACCGCGGCGCGGAAGCGGTCGGTGTGGCCGACGATCCAGTTGGTCATGAAGCCGCCGTAGCTGCCGCCCGTTACGTAGAGTCGCTTCGGGTCGACCCAGCCGAGCCCGATCGCGTGATCGACGCCGGCCATGAGGTCCTGGTAATCCTTCCCGCCCCAGTCGCCGACGCACGCCTCGACGAACCGCTGGCCGTAGGCGTGGCTCCCACGCGGATTGGTGAGAAGCACCGCGTAGCCGCGACCCGCGAGCACGTGGAACTCGTGGAAAAAGGAGTGCCCGTACGCCGTGTGCGGCCCACCGTGGATCTCGAGGACGAGAGGCCACTTCTTCGCCGGATCGAACGCGCGCGGCTTCATGAGCCAGCCCTCGATTTTCCAGCCGTCCGCACCGGTGAACTCGACCCGCTCGGGTGGCTCGACGAAACGCGAGGCGAGGAGCTCGTCGTTCAGGCAGCTCGCTTTGCGCATCGGCCCGCCGAGCTGGCCGACAACGAGATTCCCGGGGTCGGTCGTGGTCGCGCGGATGGCCGCGAAGCGCCGCCGCGAGCCGTCGAGCGACCACGACACGAGCTGCTGGCTCCCAACCGTCTCGGCGCGGACGCCCCCGCCGGTCGCCGAGCACGAGTAGGCGTTCGCGGTGCCTTGGTCGGACCCGAGAAAGAGGATGCGGCCGTCCGGGGTCCAGACCGGCGGCAGCGTCTGCGCGTGCGCGCGCATGTCGCTGATCACCGATGAGCCGACGGAGCGGTCCCATCCATCGAGGAGGTCGCGGCCCGGTCCGCCCGCTTTGGCGAACGCCCAGATGTGGATGTTGCGAGCGGACGATCCGATCGCGCGGTCGGTTCCGTACGCCGTGATCACGGCGCCGTCGGGCGACCAGGAGGGGTTTCCGTAACTGCCCTCGCCGTCGGTGATGCGGCGGGTCTCGCCAGAAAGCGTGACGACGTGGATGTCCGCAACCGTGTTGAGGTCGCGCTTCTCTGTTCGATTGGAGACGAACGCGATCTCGCGGCCGTCCGGTGAGAACTCCGGCTGGCCATCGTCGTAGTCGCCGTCCGTCAGCCGCCGCGGCGCGGCACCGTCCACACCGACGATCCAGATGTGCTTGCGGCGGTCGTCGAGGAGTCCGCCCTCGTCCGATTTGTATCGCGCGCGGTCGTACACGCGCACGCCGTCCTCTTCGTCTTCGGGGTCCTTCGGATCGCGCACCACGAACGCGAGCCACCGCCCGTCGGGCGACCACGCGAGGTCGGAGCAGTCGTCGCCGAATCCGGTGACCTGCCGAGCCTCGCCGCCGGCAAGGTCCAGGACGAAGATGTTGCGGGGCGGCCGCTTCCTCCCCTTCGGGACATCCCCGCGGTCCGACGTGAACGCCAGGCGTGTGCCGTCCGGAGACCAACGCGGCGCGGAGTCCTGCGCTGTACCGGACGTGATCTGCGCGGGCGCGTCTGTGCCCTCAGACGAAACAAGCCAGATCGCGCCGCAGTACCCGTCGCGCTTGGGATTCGCGATCCTCACGGCGTACGCGATGCGCCCACCGTCGGGCGAGATCTGCGCATCCGTAAGGAAGCGGAACTCGTAGAGATCTTCAGGTGAAAGGGGAAGGGGCGACGACGACAACGCGGCGTATCGTGCCATACATGAGCCGGTTTGACCGGCGCGCACGCACCGGGATGCTCGTCGGAGCGCTCGCGATGTTCTTCGCCCTCGACGTCGCGTTCCTTCTGAGCATGGCGGGGATGCCGTTCGTGGCGGACAGTCTCGGCCAGGCGATCATCGACGTACTGCCCGGGTGGATCTCGATCCCACTGATCGAGGCGCTGCATCAGTGGGCGAAGATCCTGCTCGTCGTCGGCGTCGTCGCGCTCTTCCTCATCGACGGAGCGGCGACGGGCTTCCTGGCGGCGTCGCCGCGACGCCGCACGGCGGCGGTCCTGGGCCTCGGCCTTCTGCCGTGGGTCGCCGCGTTCGTGCTGGCCCGCGTGTTCTCGCCGCTGCGGATCGAGCCGGTCACGAGCCTCATCGACGCCGCGGCCGGCGCGGCCGTCTTCCTCGGCGCCCTCGCGTTCATCCTTCCGAGCGCCGAGGCGGGGTCGGCCGACCTGGAACCCGCGTCGCCCCGGCGCCGCCGCGCGCTTCTCACTACCGCGACGATCGCCGCGGCCGTCGCGGTCGTGTCGCTTCCGCTCTCGCGAATCGCGGCCGTCGGCTCGGGTGGGCTCGGGAACGTCACGACCACTGCCCGGCGCCTTCGCGCACGCGCCGATATCGCGCCCGCAGACCCCGCGGTGGACGCTCTCCCCGGCATCACGCCGCGGATCACCGCGAACGAGGATCACTACGTCGTCGACACGACCCTCGTGAAGCCGCGGGTCCTCATCGACGAATGGCGGCTGGACATCATCGGCGAGGTCCAAGCGCCGTTCTCGCTCACCTACGACCAGCTTCTCGATCTCGAGGCCGTCGAGCAGATGCATACGCTCGAATGCATCTCCAACTATGTGGGCGGAGACCTCATCTCCACCGCGCTCTGGACGGGAGTTCCCCTGCGCGACCTGCTCGGCCGCGCCCAGGTCAAGTCGAACGCGTACGACGTGGTGTTCACCTCGGTCGACGGTTACACCGACTCGATTCCCATCGCGAAAGCGATCGAAGAACGGACGCTCGTCGCGTACGTCATGAATGGAAAGACGGTCCCGCAGGACCACGGGTATCCCGCGCGGATGCTCGTCCCGAACATCTACGGCATGAAGAACGTGAAGTGGATCCGCTCGATCGAGGTCGTGAACTACGACTTCATCGGCTACTGGCAGCGCCAGGGCTGGTCCGATAGCGCGCCGGTCAACACGAACACGCGGATCGATCTGCCGGGACGAAACGTACGCTGGGACGGCGGCGCGATCACGGTGGCGGGCATCGCGTTCGCGGGTGCGCGCGGGATCTCAAAGGTCGAGCTCTCTACCGACGGCGCGAAGTCGTGGGGCCAGGCGACGCTCGAGGCGGCCATGGGTCCGCTCACGTGGCGGCGCTGGACATACGCGTGGACGCCGACCGGAGCGGGGCCGGTGAAGCTCGTCGTGCGTTCCACCGACGGCACCGGGAACACCGAGACGCCGGTCGGGCGCGACCCATATCCGGACGGCGCGACCGGTTTCGCCTCCCGCGATGTGAACGTCACCCGTGTCTGAGGTCGCAGTCGAAGGGCCCGCGGACCGACCCTCGGCCGAGCTCGCCGTCGCGATGCTGCAACAGAACGGCATTCATGCCCGGGTGGCGCCGGGACCGCTAGAAACGACCTGGACCATCGGGAGCCCCACGCGCGCGAATCCGGTACGCATCCTCGTGCCTGAAGAAGACGCGGCTCGTGCGCAGGAATTGCTGGGCGTCGTACGCCGCGCGCCCCCGGCCGAACCGTCGCGCCTGGGGATCGCTGTTGTGGTCTTGATGCTCGTCGTGGCGGTCGTGCTCGTCGGCGCCGTCCTCGCGCGTCCGCTCCTCGTCCGCTAGCCGAGCACCACCGCTTCCCGCCCGATCGCCCAGCGGGCCGCGGCCGCTCCGATGACGGCGACTGCGACGAGATAGGCGATCTGGGGAAGGACATCGGCCAGCGAGATGGCGGTCACGATGGACACTCGCACACCTGACGCGAGTGCTGTGCTCGGGAGCCAGCGCGCGACATCTGAAATGCCAGGCGCCTCGGTCTGCGAGAGCGTGACCGGCAGCAACAGCGCGATCAGCAACAGACCGGCGAACGGGCTCGCCGCGTTCTGCGAAGGTGCGAGGGCGCCGAGCGTGAGCCCGATCGGAACGAAAGCGAGCGCCCCGGCGAGGATGACGAGCGCGAGCGGCAACGGACTCGCGATCGGCGTCCGGTTGAGCACGAGCGTGAGAGCGGTCATCGCGACGATCATCGCGACGCCGATGCCGCCCTTGCCGATGAGCAACGACCAGCGTGAGACCGGCGCCACCAGGAGCGCGCGAAGCGTCCGGTGCTCGCGCTCCTCGGTGAGTGTCAGAGGCATCGTGCTGATCCCGATGATCAGCGTGATCGCCACGAGCCAGAGCGGGATCGTGGCTTGCCGCGGGCTGACCCCGCGAAGAACGGTGAGGCTCGTGGCCACCGGCTGAGGCGGGCCGGCCGCCGCGATCCAGGCAGCGACCGTCGCGCGGATCACTTCCGCGGAGACCGGACGAAGCTCGTCGACGCTCACGCCGATGCGGCCAGCGAGCCGATCTCCCTCGAGCGTGAGGCCGCGCAGATCGAGCACACCCGACACGCGCCCACGTTCCGCGATATCGATCGCCGTGCTGAAGTCGGTTGTGACCTCGGACATCTGGAGCGTCTGAACGCTTCCGAGATCGGTCTTCGCCCGCGACCAGACCCGCTCGTCGGCGGGACGGACCACCGCGACGGTCGCCAGCGGACGCTCGTTCCCAAAGGCCAACCCGAAGAAGACGGCGATCAGCACCGGCAATCCGACGATCACGATGAACGTTCGGTTGGTGACGAACGCGATGAATTCCTTGCGAAGGAGTCCGGCCAGGGCTCTCACGACAGCGCCTCCTTCAGACTCTTTCCGGTCAACTGCCGGAAGACATCGTCGAGGGTGGCCTCTTCGCTGTGGATCGAGACGAGCGTACGGTCGCGAAGCGCCGCCGCGATGCGAACGGCGCTCGACTCGTCGTCGAACGGGATGCGGTCGCCGCGGATCGCGCCGTTTGCGCCGGTCTCCACAAGGAGGCTTCTCTTCCCGAGCCGCCGCTTCAGCGCCCGCGGCGTGTCGTTCGCGACGAGGCTGCCGCGGTCGATGATCGAGACCGTGTCGCAGAGGGCGTCCGCGGTCTCCATTTGATGCGTGGCCAGGACGACCGTCGCATCGGCGTCGCGAACGCCGCGGATGAGCTCTTGAACCTCGAGCGACCAGTTCGGGTCGAGACCGGTCGTCGGTTCGTCGAGGAAAAGGACCTCCGGCTGATGCAGTAGCGCGCGCGCGATGAGCACCTTCTGGCGCATGCCGTTGGAGAGGGTGTCGACCTTCGAGGTCCGACGATCGAAGAGGTCGAACTTGCGGAGAAGCTCGTCGACGACGGAAACGGCCACGCCGTACAGCGCGGCGAAGAGGACGAGGTTCTCACGCACTGAGAGCCGGGGGTAGAGGTTCTGCATTTCGAAGAGCACGCCGATGCGACGGCGGAGCTCGCTACGCTCCGCCACCACATCGAGTCCGGCCACCTCGCCCCGACCACCGTCGGGCTTGAGCTGGCCGGTGAGTATGCGGAACAGCGTGGTCTTGCCGGCGCCATTCGGCCCGAGAAGACCGTGGATAGAACCCTTGGGGACATCGAGAGAGACACCGCGTAGCGCCTGAATGGACCCGAACGACCTGCGAAGGTCGACGGCACGGACGGCGAACGCGTCCGGAAGGTTGCTCACGCTGTTCCGCTTCGCACGTTAGCGGTCGACGTCAGCGCAAGATGGGACCACCGCGCAGACGACAAGCGCGATGATCACGATGATCACGATGGCCACCCACACCGGGCTGCCTCCTTTCTACCCTTCGCCCGGTGCGCTCCTTCAGACCCCGGCCGCGGACCGGAGGCCGAACAAGCGATGGCACAGTAGCCCTTCTGTCAACCGCACGCGCGGCTAGGTCACCGTCACCCGCAGTCCCGGGAACTCCGCCAGCAGATCGTCGGCGCATACCAGGAAAAGACCCTGGGCCAGCGGCAGACCCGGAAGCTTGTGGCGGCCGAGGTTTCGGAAGGTGACGCCGCCGACCTCGCGCAGGGATTTCCTGGTCACCGACGAGAGCAGGATGTGTCCGCCGTGGCTCGCCCAGCAGACGCGTGCGGCGGTGTGCACGGGAATACCGACGTAGCCCGTGTCAGTGAGGGTCGGGCGACCGGTATGGATCCCGATCCGGACGCGAACGACGAGAGCGCGCGGCCACTTCCGCTTCGCGAGGGTCCGCTGGATCAGAAGGGCCGCGTCGAGGGCCCGCGCAGGCCGCCCGAAGACAGCGAAGAACTCGTCAGCGCGCGCGTCGATCTCGTGGCCGTCGGCTCCCCGCACGCTTGTCCGAATGATCGTGCGCACCTCGCGAAGCAGCTGGGCATACCCGTCGCCAAGCCGCTGGAGCAAGCGCGTCGACCCCTCGATATCGGTGAGCAGGAAGGTCACCGTCCCTCGAGGGAGGCTCGCGATGTCGGTGGCGCGCGCCTTGAACTCGCTCTGCAGCCGTTCGTTCCGGATCTGCCCGTCGAAGAAGCCGATCGGGACGATGCCGTGCCTCCTGGCCGCCCGGAGCAGGCGCTGCCGCGCCCGTTCGCGCGCGGCGTCGTCCTCGAAGTCGACCTGGTCGAACCGCGCGAGCGCGTTCCGGACATGCGAGGCGTCGTTGATCGGAAGGCGCCGCTGGCCCTTCGAATCAATGTACGCGAACGAGCTGTCGGGAAGGCGCGCGCGGGCGGTAGCGCTAAGCGGTGGCACGGGTCTGGTCTCCTCGGAGAGGAAAATGATAGAGCGCTAGTCTCGCTGTGTGGCGAAGCGCCGGTTCACCTTCAGCGCGACGCTTCCACCCTACGCGCCGCCGCGGAACGAGTGGCGGCGGCGGGTGCACGCGGCCGTTCTCGAGTCGCAGGCCTCCCGCGGTGTCGGCTACAGCGAGAGTGACCGTCTCGAGGTGCGCATCGAGCTCTACCTCGGATCGCGCCCGCTCGCCATGCTCGATATCGAAGAGCGCGTGAACGACGTAATCGACGCACTCGGCGGGTACATCGCCGGTCCGCGCAGCGTGCGCCGCATCGCGCCGATCATTCCGAATGCGGATCAGATCCGCCGCATCACCCTCGAGAAATCCACTCGCGTACCGCGCGGCCGTCCGCTCGGGCAGATCACGCTCGCGCGGTATCGCCGGCGGCGGAGGACGTGACCGAGCTCAGCACCGGCGCGCTCGTGTGGGCTGGCTTCGACGGCGAGCATCTGCCCGGCCCGATCCTGGACGCGATCAGGGGCGGCAGTATTGGCGGCCTCCTTCTTTTCGCGTTCCGCGGGAACATCCGATCAGCCGAACAGGTGCGCGCGATGCTGCGCGAAGCGCAGGACGCGGCCGCCCGCGGTGGCCTTCCACCCGTTCCGGTGGCGGTCGACCAGGAAGGCGGGTCCGTCGTTCGGGTCGGATACCGCGCGGTGTTTCCGAGCGCCATGGCCATCGCGGCGACCGGCAATCCGCGCAACGCCGAGCGCGCCGCGCGCGCGGTTGCCGAAGGACTGCTCGTCGACGGCATCACCGTGAATCACGCACCGGTGTGCGATGTCAACGTCGAGCCGCGGAACCCGGTTATCGGCACCCGGTCGTTCGGCGACGACGCCGAGCGCGTGGCGCAGTTCGCGGCGGCGTGGGTGCGCGGTTCGGAAGGCGCGGGCGTCGCGTCGACACCCAAGCACTTTCCCGGACACGGCGATACATCGCTCGATTCCCACTTCACTCGCCCCGACGTGACCGCCGATCGCGCCACGCTCGAGCGCCGCGAGCTTCTTCCGTTCCGAAGTGCCTTCGCGGCCGGAGCCACGACCGTCATGAGCGCGCACATCCGGTACCCGGCCCTGGACACGGCGGCGCCCGCGACCATCTCGCGCCCGATCCTCACCGACCTCCTCCGGCGCGATCTGCGATTCGACGGCCTCTCCATGACCGACTCCCTCGACATGAGCGGCATCGCCGACATCTCGATCGAGGACGTCGTCGTAACCGGCGTCGAGGCGGGTGTCGACGCGATGATGGTGACGAGCGGTCCCGACCGGCAGCTCGCCGCCGCGCGGTGGATCGCCGACCGCGTTCGTCCGGAGCGCGTCCGCGAGGCGCTCCGTCGCGCGACCTGGTTCCGTGAGCGATTCGGCCGGATCGCGCCGGACACCGACTTCGACGACGAGCCCCGGCGCGACCTCGCGCGCGAGATCGCCGAGGCGTCGATCACGCACGTCGGACCGGCGCTCCCGCGCGTCGACGGAACGATGCGCGTCATCTACTTCGAACCAACTCAGGCCTCACCAGTCGAGGAGCTTTCGACGCCGGCCGCGACGTTCGAGGCGGCGCTGCGCCGTCACCTCGGCGATCGGGTCACGTTCACGAAGAACGGACCCCTCCCGCGCGGCTCCGGGCTACTCGTGGTCTGTTCGACGAACGCGTGGTTCGAGCCTGACCAGGCAACGCGCGTGAAGCTCGCGCTCTCGACCGGCGGTCTGCTCTGCGCGATGCGGAGCCCATACGACGCCGCGCTTGCGCCGAACGCGCCCGCGCTCCTTACCTACGGCGACGTGCCGGCATCGCTCGAAGCCCTCGCCGCGGTGCTCGCCGGGAAGCGGCAGGCCGAAGGACGTCTGCCCATCGAGCTGCCTTGAAGCGGCGCGACCTCCTCCGCGCGGCCGCGGCCACCGCGGTCGCCGCGTGCGCACCCACCACGAACCCAACCGCGAGCGGCGATGTGGTCGCCGGGATGACGCTCGAGCGGAAGGTCGGCCAGCTCATGAGCGTCGCCTTCCACGGCACGACCATCACCAGCTCGCTCGAGGCCATGATCCGCGACCGCGGCGTCGGCGGTGTGATCCTCTACTCCGAGAACTTCACCGACGCGACGACCCTCGCGAAGCTCGTCGCCGATCTCGATCGCATCGCCCGCGACGCGAAGTCGTTGCCTCTCTTCTTCGAGATGGATCAGGAGGGCGGCCCGGTCATCCGCATCAGCAAGGGCGCCACGATCCTGCCCGGACAGATGGCGCTCGCGGCGACGGGGGATCCCGAGCGCAGCGTCCGCACCGCCGCGACGATCAGCGCGTCCGAGCTGCGGGCGCTCGGCGTGAACTGGACCTTCGCCCCGGTTGCGGACGTGAACGACGAGCCGACGAACCCCATCATCAGTAACCGCTCGTTCTCCAGCGATCCCGCGCGGGTGTCCTCGCTCGTGAGCGCCGCGGTGCAGGCGTATGCGGCGGCAGGCTTCTTCTGCTGCGCGAAGCACTTTCCCGGGCACGGCTCGACGACGACCGACTCGCACACCGGTCTCCCCAAGATCGAGGCGGACCGAGCGACGCTCGATCGGCTGGAGCTTCCGCCGTTCCGAGCCGCGATCGCGGCTGGCGTCCCAGCGATCATGAGTGCGCACATCGTCGTCCCGGCTCTCGATCCGACGCCGGATCTTCCGGTCACGCTCTCGAACGCGGTCATGACCGACCTCGTGAGGACCACTCTTGGTTTTCAGGGAATCGTGGTGACCGACGATCTCGAGATGGGCGCGCTGAAGAACATCGGCGAGGCTACGGCCGCGCTCCGCGCGCTCCAGGCCGGCGCGGACTACCTCCTCTTCCGGTTCGACGAGAGTGCGCAGCTCGAAGGCCACCGCCTCATCACCGAGGCGGTGCGCGCTGGATCGCTCTCGACCGCGCGTCTCGATCAGTCGGTACGGCGGGTCGTGGACGCGAAGCAGCGCTACGGCGTCCTCGCGGGACGGCGCGACCAGTCCGCTCCGGATCTGGCCGCGAACGCCAGGACGGCGCTCGATCTCGCGCGCGGCGCGACGACGCTCCTCCGCAATCGGGGCGTGCTGCCCCTGCGCGGCCGGATCCTCGCGGTGGCGCCGACGAACGCCGATATCAGCTTCTTCGAGGGACAGCCGACACTCGGAAGCGTCATCGCCGCGAAGCGTCCCGACGCCGTCGTCCAAACGATGCCGCTGCACCCGAGCGGGACCGAGATCGATCGGGTGGTGACGATGTCGCGCGTGGCGGACGTCATCGTTGTGGGCACGACCAATCTCTTCGCGTATCCCGAGCAGGTCACCCTGGTGAAGGCGCTCGCGAAAGAGAAGCCGGTCGCGGTCGTCGCGCTGCGCGGTCCCTACGACATCCAGAGCGTTCCCGACGTGCCCGCCTATCTCTGCGCGTACGACTCGCGAGAGCCGAGCCTCACCGCGGCCGCGGAGATTCTCCTCGGCGAACGGAAACCGTCGGGCTCGCTTCCCGCCGTCGTCCCCGGCGTGTTCAGCATCGGCGCGGGCATGCGCGACTTCGCGTGACCGACCTCATCGCGGGGGCGAAACCGATCGTCGACGCGGTCATCGGCGAGCTCTGCACGGCGGCCGTCGTGCGGGTTGAGCGGCGCGGGAGCATCGAGGCCTACGCCGCGGGATCCCTCTGTCCCGATCCGAGCGCCGGGCCTGACGCACCATGCGCGCTCGAGTCGCTCTTCGACCTCGCGTCGCTCACGAAGCTCGCCACGACGGCGCTCGTCCTCTCGCTGGTGCGCGAGCGCCTGCTCTCGCTGGACATGCCGTTCCGCGAGCTCGTCCCAGACTTTCGCGGCGGCAACAAGGACCGGGTGACCCTCCGGCAGGTGCTCACACATACCGCGGGGCTCGCGTGGTGGAAGTCGTTCTGGAAGGAGGCGGCCTCGCCCGAGGAAGTCGTGTGGCTCGCGGCGAAGGAGCCGCTCGCGCAGGAGCTGGGCGAGTTCCGCTACAGCGACCTCGGCTACATCATGCTGACCGCGGGCCTCGCGAACGTCACGGGGGAGCCCTTCCGCGCCCTGATGCGCAAGCGAGTCCTCGACGTGGTCGAGGCGCGCACGTGCGAATTCGGTCCGCGGCCCGGAGAAGAGTGCGCGGCGACCGAAGAGGACACGGAGTGGCGCCGCAAGCGCCTCCGCGGTGAGGTCCACGACGAGAACGCGTTCGCGATGGGCGGCGTCTCGGGCCATGCGGGTCTCTTCGGGACGGCCCGAGACGTCGCCGCACTCACCCGGGTCTATCGCGACGGCGCGGTGATTGGAAACGAACTCCGCGACCTCGCCCGCACCGAGCAGTACCGGGGTGGGGGCGTGCGCCGCGGCATCGGCCTGGTGCTCCGGCCACCCGAGGGGCTGCCGTTCTTCAGCGAGGGCGCGTTCGGGCACACCGGATTCACCGGCACGAGCATGTGGGTCGACCCGGCCAAGGACCTCACGATCGTGTTGCTGACGAACCGCGTCTACTTCGGCCGAACGAACGACGAAGAGCTGTACCGCTTTCGCGTCGCCGTCTACGAGGCGCTGGCCAGGCCCTGAGGCGCGACAATTCGCACGTGATCGCAGTCGGGATGATGTCCGGAACGTCCGTCGATGGGATAGACATCGCCGCCATCGACATCACAAACGATGACATTCGGGTCCTGTCGACAACGCATCGCGATTACGACGAGGCGCTCCGAAAGCGCATCCTCGCGGCGGCCTCCGGTGAAGCGACCGCCGCCGCGGACCTCGCGGCGCTGCATGTGGCCATCGGCGACGCGTACGCCGACGCGGCGTGCGACTTCATACCGACGCTCGCGGGATTCCCCGAGGTCGTCGCGATGCACGGGCAGACGGTGGCCCACCTGCCGAAGCGCGCGACGCTCCAGCTGGGCGACGCGTCGCGGGTCGCGCTGCGGACCGGCGTGCCCACGGTCGCCGACTTCCGGAGCGCGAACATCGCGGCCGGCGGAGAGGGCGCGCCGCTCGTCCCCTTTGCGGACTTCGTGCTCTTCGGAAGGCGCGCGCCCGTCGCACTCCTGAACCTCGGCGGCATCGCAAACCTCACGCTGATTCCGAAAGTCGAAGCCGACAGCGTGACGGCGTTCGACACCGGACCGGCGAACATCCTGAGCGACCTCATCGCGCAGGGGGATGGCAGACGCTACGACGAAGATGGCGCCGGAGCGGCGCGGGGCCGCGTCGATGAGCGCGCCCTCGGGTGGGCCTTCACCCACGAATACTTCGCCAAGCCAGCGCCAAAGAGCACGGGGCGCGAAGACTTTGGCAAGGCGTTCGCCGACGAGCTCGCGCGACGGGTCACGCGCAACGGCGGCACGCGCGACGACGCGCTTGCGACCGCGGTCGCGCTGACGGCGCGCACGGTCGCCGACGGATTGAAGCGGGAGACACCGGGCGGCGTCCAGTGGCGCGAGCTCATCGTCGCGGGTGGGGGCGCGCACAACCTGACGCTCCTGAAGCAGCTGCGCGCCGCGGTCTCTCCACTCGCGGTGCGAACGAGTGACGAGCTCGGTATCCCGGTCACATCGCGCGAGGCGATCGCGTTCGCGATCCTCGGCGCATATCGCTTGCGGAATGAGCCGAACATCCTGCCGCGAGCGACCGGGGCGTCGCGTGCCGTGTCGGGCGGCGCGATACATCGGCCCTGATGACGGCACCTCTGGTCGTGGGCATCGACGCCGGCGGATCCAAGACGCGCGCGTTCGCCGTGGACCGCGACGGTGCGGTCGTCGGTCGCGGCGCGGGCGGCGGCGCGAACCTGCTGTCGTCGCCCGATCCCGCGGGATCGATCGCCGCGGCGCTCGCCGAATCGCTCGGCGACGCGAAGCCGGTGGCGGTCGTCCTCTCCTGCTCCGGCGGGGATCGCCCGGCCGATCGTGAGAAGGGGCGCGCCATTCTCACGCAGCTCGTCGGTCCCGCGGTGCGCATCGATGTGACCCATGACGCGATCGCGGCCCTGTACGCCGGCAATCCCGTGGGTTGCGGCGTCGTGCTCATCGCGGGGACCGGGTCGATCGCGTTCGGGCGAAATGACGAAGGCCAGGAGCAGCGCGCGGGCGGCTGGGGCTACCTCATCGGAGATGAGGGATCCGGCGTGTGGCTGGGACTCGAAGGCCTCCGCGCCGCCGCGCATCACACCGACGGTCGCGGCGCGGGAACGGCGATCACGGCCCATCTGCTGCGCGATCTCGGCGTCGAGTCGTTCATGGACGTGATCCCGCAGCTGTACGGGAGACCGCACCCGGCTCCGGCGATCATCGCCGCGGTCTGGGCCGTCGGACGTGCCGCGGCCGAAGCGGATGCGATCGCGGTGTCCATCGTCCAGCGGGGCGCTCACGCGCTCGCGCGGGCGGCTTCCACGGTCGCGACGGGACTGCGCCTCACCGAGGGACCCGTCTACCTCGCCGGCGGCGCGTTCGAGTCCGTCGCGTCGCTCGAGCGTGCCGTTCGCGGCGAGCTCCTCGGGATGCTGCCACGGGCCAGCGTCGAGCCGGTGCGCGAGGAGCCCGCCATGGGCGCGGCGCGCCTCGCCATGCGGCTGGCGTGGGGCGCGTGATGGATCGGCCCACCGAAGCGCGCAACCCGCGCGCGAAGACGCTGTCTTCGCTGTCGACGCGCCAGCTTCTCGAGTTCATGAACGATGAGGACGCGACCGTGCCGGGCGCGGTCCGTGCGGCGCTGCCCGAGATCGAGCGCGCGGTGCAGATCGCCGCGGGCGCGCTTTCGAAGGGCGGTCGCCTCCGCTACGTTGGCGCGGGAACCAGCGGGCGCCTCGGGGTGCTCGATGCGAGCGAAGCGCCTCCCACCTTCGGTGTCGACCCCGACCTCGTTCACGGGATCATGGCCGGCGGCGATCAGGCACTGCGACGGTCGATCGAAGGCGCGGAGGACGACGCCGAGGCGGGAGCCCGCGACGCGGCCGCCGTCCTGCGAGCTGGCGACGCGCTCGTCGGCATCTCCGCGAGCGGGCGGGCGCGCTACGTCATCGCCGCCCTCGCCAAGGCCAGAGAGATCGGTGCCCAGACGGTCGCGATCACGTGCGACGGAGGATCGCCCCTGGTGAGCGAGGCCGACGTCGCTGTGGTCGTGCGCGTCGGCCCGGAGATCCTCGCCGGATCGAGCCGACTCAAGGCCGGCACCGCGACGAAGCTCGTCCTCAACATGATCTCGACCGCGACGATGGTGAAGCTTGGGCGGACGAGGGGCGATCTCATGATCGACATGCGCCCCGTGAGCGCGAAGCTGCGCGAGCGCGCGATCCGGATCGTGCGCGATGAGACCGGCCTCGACGATGCTGAGGCCCGTCGACGTCTCGAGGCGTCGGGCTGGGACGTCCGCGCCGCGCTCGAGTCCCGCGAGCGGCGGTGAAGCGGCTCATCGTCAATGCGGACGACCTCGGTCGTGCCGCGGGCGTCGACGACGGCATCGTGCGCGCTCACCGCGACGGCATCGTCACCAGCGCGACGTTCATGACGAACGCGCCGAGCACCGCTCACGCGGCATCGCTCGCGCGCGCGACCCCGACCCTCGATCTCGGCGTACACCTCGTGCTGACGTACGCGCGGCCGCTGTCGGACCCTCTCCGCATCCCGTCGCTCGTGCGCGGGGACGGATCCTTCTGGCGACCGACGGAGCTCCTCGCGCGGGATATCGACCGGAACGAGGTGCTGATCGAATACCGCGCGCAATACCAGCGCGCTAGCGAGCTCGTCGAGCGGGAACCCACGCACGTCGACACGCACCACTGGGTCCACGATCACCCCGCGCTCTCGTGGGCCGTGATCGAGCTGGCGCGCGAGACCGGCGCGGCGGCGCGCACGCATACGCCCGAGCAGCGGGACGAGTACCGTGCGAAGGGCGTGCGCACACCGGACCATTTCACCCGCGAGTTCCAGCATCCGGGCCACATCGAGGTCGCCGATCTACTCACGCTCCTTTCGCGACTCGATGACGGCGTGACCGAGCTCATGTGCCATCCCGGCGAGGCCGACCCCGAGCTCGTCGCCACATCGGCCTACGCGCACGAGCGGCCGATCGAGCTCGCCACGCTCACCGACAAGAGGGTGCGCGCGGCCCTGGAGCGTGAGCGCATCGCGCTCACCACGTTCGCCGAGCTGTGAACGCACGCGAGCGGGTCACCGCCGCGTTCGGCGGGCACGCCGTCGATCGCGTCCCCTTCGCGGTGTGGCGACACTTCTATCCCGACGAGAACGAGGGGGCCGCGAAGCTCGCCGAGACGACGATCGCCTTCACCAAGCGCCATCAGCTCGATCTCGTCAAGTTCAACCCGCGCGCGCACTACCACGCCGAGCCGTGGGGCACCCGCTACCGCTACGGCAAGGACGGCCAACCCGTGCTCGAGCGCTACGCCGTGCGCAGGCCCGAGGACTGGTCGCGCATCCGGCGCAAGTCGCTACGCGAGCCCGCGTTCCAGGACCTTCTCTACGGGATGCGCCTTGTCCGTGAGGTGCTCCCGGACACCCCAATCCTCGCCACGATCTTCACGCCGCTCGGCGTGCTCGAGCGACTCGCGGGTCGGGAGCGCCTGCTCGTGGATCTCCGAGCGCGTACGGATGAAGTCGTCGCCGCTCTCGACGCGGTCAGCGAGACGTTCGCCGATCTTGCCGAGGCGTGCTGCGAGTACGCCGACGGGATCTTCCTCGCGACGACGACGTGGGCACGCCGCGACACGCTCGATGACGGCGAGTACCGGCGTTTCGGAACGGCGTACGACGCGCGTGTCCTCGCTGGGGCGCGCGGCGCCGCGCTCAACGTGCTGCACGTGTGCGGTCCGGGCGCGCGCGTGGTCGAGCTGGCGCGCTACCCGGTGGCGGCCGTCTCCTGGAATCCGCGGCTCGCCGGCAATCCGGATCTCGCGGCGTTCCTCGCCGCCGTGCCGTCGCGCGGCGCCATCGGCGGATTCTCGGACGAGGCGTTCACCGCGCCCACGACCGCGATCGCCAAACGCGAGGCTCGCGAGGGTCTCGCCCAGACAGCGGGCCGCCGCTGGCTCGCGGCAGGCGGGTGCACGATCCCCATCGACTCGCGGCCCGAGAACATCGACGCCGCGAGAGAAGCGCTTAGTGGATAAGGCTCTCTGGGTTGTCCGCGACAAGGTCACGACCAAGAGCGCGATAGACGACCTCATGGCGGACGCGACAACGAGAGGCATCCACGACGTCGTGGTCCAGGTCCGTGGCCGAGGCGACGCGTACTACGACTCGTCGCTCGAGCCGCGCGCGGAGGCACTGCCTGACGAGGCCTTCGACCCGCTGGCGCATCTGGTGCGCGCGGGGGCGGCCGTGGGGGTGCGCGTGCACGCCTGGGGCAACGTGTTCTTCGTCTGGTCGAGCCCCGACGGAGCGCTGCCCAGGTCGGGGAAACACCTCGTAAATCGGCATCCGGAATGGCTCCTCCGTGGGGGTAGGGGCCCCCAACGGGGCAGGGGCCCCGGCGGGGTGCGCCACCTCGACCCCGTCGGCGGTAGTGACTGGGAAGGCATCTACATCGACCCCAAGAGCGCAGAGGCGCGAGAGCACACGCTCGGCGTCTTCACCGACATCGTGTCGCGGTATCGGGTCGAGGGATTCCACTACGACTACGTGCGCTACCCGCAGGTCACCTACGCCGACTCGCCCGACGATCACCGGGCGGTCACCGCGCTCGTGACCGAAGGCGCCAAACGCCTGCGCGCGGCGCGACCCGGGATCGTCATCTCGGCGGCGGTCTTCCCGGATCCTGACATCGCTCGCGATCGCGTCCTGCAGCGATGGCCTGAGTGGGCCCGAGCGGGTCTCGTCGATCTCTTGTGTCCGATGGCGTACCGGCGCGACACCGGCGAGGTCGAGCGCCTACTGAACACGGCGCGCGCCGCAGCGCCGAAGACGCGCATGTGGGGCGGGCTCATGGCTTACGCAGGCGAGCGCGCGCTCGTACGCGAGCAAGTCCGTGCCGCACAACGAGCGGGATGCGAAGGCGCGATCCTGTTCGCATATGACCCGAGCCAACGCGATCTTCTCGATGTCTTCGCGGCGACGTAATCAACGAAATTCGGGCGTTTCGCTCACAGCGGAACGCCGCCTTAGGATGTGCGCTCCATGCCCGAACAGCCGACACCAACCCCGGTAGCACCAGCCCCGGAAGAGGCGCAACGCGCCGATCCGCTGGCTTCCGCCGTAGCCGAGGCGGTCGCCAAGCTGCGTCGGTCGGCAGGCCTCTCCGAGCGCGCCGCCGCTCGTCGGCTTGGCACCTCGCAGACGCAGTTGCGTCGGATGGAAGACCCGCGATACCTGCCCTCGCTCCGTTCTCTGGCTCGGGTGGCCGCCGCATACGGCTACAAGTTGACGGTCGAGTTCCTTCCGCAGGACGCCGTGAAGCAAAAGCTCCCAGCGAAGCCGCCGAAACGGGCGCCGGTCACAAGGTCCGTGTCACCTTCGCGAGGCCGGCGGGCCGCTCCGGGTCGCGCCCGTGGCGGCGCGCGAGTGCGACGGCGAGCTGTTGCCCCGCGACGACGAAGCTGATCGGGACGAGCGTCTCGGAGAGCGGGGCCCGCAGAAGCACGGCGTCACGGGTCTTTTTGGCGACCCGCTCGTCGTTCGTGATCGCGTAGACCCGCGCACCGCGTTCCGACAGCGACGACGCCAGCGAGCGCGCCTCCGCCTCGGTCGCGCCCCGGGACGATAGGAGGAGCACCGGCGTGCGAGGCCGGAGAAGGGTGCGCGGCCCGTGCGCGAAATCGGCGCTCGAATAGGGTTCCGCCCAAACGCGGGCGAGCTCCTTGATCTTGAGCGCGGTCTCGAGCGCGGCCGGATAGAGATAGCCGCGGCCGAGCACGATCACGCTTGGCGCGCGACCGATCGCGCGCGCCAGGCGCGCGGCGTCGCTCTCCGCGTCGACCGCCTCGGCGACCGCTTCCGCAAGACCAGCGAGGGAGAGCGCGCTCCGGCCGCGGGCCTCGGCGGTCGTCGCCGCGAGAAGCGCGAGAGCGACGCAGGTCGCGGTGTAGGTCTTCGTCGCGGCGACCTCGCGCTCGTGGCCGGCGCGTAGCCCGAAGACGTACTCAGCGGCGCGCCCGACTTTCGAGCGCGGCTGGTTCG
This sequence comes from Chloroflexota bacterium, assembly GCA_005889295.1. GTDB lineage: Bacteria > Chloroflexota > Limnocylindria > P2-11E > P2-11E > 3-1-20CM-2-70-9. The sequence goes on from VBEY01000058.1 coordinate 20,758, forward strand.
TGAACGCGATCGTGACCGCGCCGGCCCGGCGACCCTCCGCCACGACACCCGCCACGTCAGGCGACGCGCCCGACTGCGAGATGCCGATAACGGCACCGTGCGCGTACGACGGCGGCGCCTGGTAACGCGTCACGAGCGACGGCGCCGCCAGCGCGGTCACGACGCCGGCGATGCTCTCAAGGAGGTACTTCCCGTAGGTCGCGGCGTTATCGGATGAGCCTCGCGCGACGAGCGTGATGTGCTCGACCCGCGCGAGCGCCCGGCCGAGCGCGCGCGCTTCGGGCCAGGCTTCATCCAGAAGCCTCCGGACGACGCGCGGCTGCTCGGCGATCTCGCTCCGGAGTGACATCGCCTGCGGATGATGCCCGAGCGGTACTACCGAGCAGGACCATCGGTCCCCTCGACGGGAGTGACCAAGGGAGCGAGCCTCCGCGAGACGGTGAGCGCTTTGGGAACGATCCCACCCGAAAAGCGACGCTGGCGTCGCACGCTGCGCGCCGGTCTCTTCTGGACCGCGCTCGGACTCGGGACCGCGACCATCTCGTACGCGCTGAGCCTCGAGATGGCCGCGGAGTCGCTCGGTTTCGACCGCAGGTTCGCGGAGCTCTTCCTCGCCCTCATTCCGATCCCGCCGCTCGCGCTCGGAGTGCACGGCCTGGCCCTCGCTCTCCGTCTGCGCGCCGCGTCGGCCCTCGCGGATCGCACCGCGGCGTATCTCTGCGATCACCTCCCGGAGGGCTACGTCGTCGTCCCGCATTACGCGCCGCGCGACGGCGCGGAGGACGAGGTGCCCATGGTTGTCATCGGTCCCCCGGGAGTGGTCGTCATCGAGCCGCGCGACGAGGCCGGCGAGGTTCTCTGCTTCGAGGACCAGTGGTACCGCAAGCAGAAGTACGGTGTCGGTCGACGATTCCACGGCGCATCGCCATCACTGCGCGCACGCTGGAACGCGGCGCGCGTGCGGGGAGATATCTCGGTCGAGCCGACACGGACACCTGTCGAGGCCGTCGTGGTCTTTCTGAGCGCGCACATCGCGGACGTTTCGAGCTCGTCTGTCCCGGCGTTCGAGGGACTACCGGCGATCGTCGATCGCCTCGTCCGCAGGCCGACCGATCCCGTCCGAATCGCGGTGTGATTCGACTGAATCGTTCACACGGAACCGAATTTTCACAAGTGCGATGACCGAGCGCTCGTAGCATTCGCGGCATGACCGCGCGCATCGTTGTGGTCGAGGACGATCCCTCGGTGGCCGAGCTCGTCACGCTCTATCTCCGTAATGCCGAGTTCATCGTCGCGCACGCGCGCACCGCGGCGGAGGCGCGGGTGAAGTTCGACGAGGAGAAGCCCGCGCTCGTCATCCTGGATCTCGGACTTCCCGACGCGAACGGCCTCGATCTCCTGCGCGAGATCCGCAAGAAGGCCGACACGCCGGTCCTCGCGCTCACGGCGCGCGCCGAAGACCTGCAGAAGATCGAGGCGCTCGAGTCGGGCATGGACGACTACATGACCAAGCCGTTCAACCCCAAGGAGCTCGTCGCCCGCGTCCGCGCGATCCTGCGACGGACCGCGGGAATGCCCGGCAGCGGGCGGACCCTCGTGGTCGGCAACGTGCGCATCGATCCGGCGCGTCACGAGGTGCACGTCCGGGAGCGCTCCGTGTCCCTGCGGGCGAAGGAGTTCGAGCTGCTCGAGGCCTTCTGCAGGCAGCCCGGAATCGTGCTGACGCGCGACCGACTCCTCGAGGACGTCTGGGGTTTCGCCTATCCGGGCGAAACGCGTACCGTCGACGTCCACGTGAAGCAGCTCCGCGACAAGCTGGCCGACGCGGACGCGAAGATCGAGACGGTTTGGGGGGTTGGCTACAAGCTCGTGGCGCCGACCTGAGATGCCGCGCAGCATCGCGACCCGGCTCTTTCTCTCCTACCTCGCGGTCGTCGTCGTTGGTCTCGCCGCGGCCACGATCACGATCTCGGGACTCTTGGTTCGGTACGAGGACGACCAGACGCGCCTGCACCTCGGCGAGCTGTCCGCGCCGTTTCTGACGGCCATCCAGACCGGCATTCGGGCCGGCCAGCAACCGCGCGACATCGTGGACGCCCTCACCGAGCAGGCGCAGGCGGCCGATGCCCGCCTCATCATCACGACGCCGCAGCGACGCGTCGTCGTCGACAGCGACGGCAAGCTCATCAACGTGATTCTTCCGCAGCCCTCGACCGCGAACTTCGGCGAGTTCACCGAGGGCAGCGAGCAGTGGATCTTCACCAGGCAGCAGCTCGCGCGGGCCGCGGTCGGCGCGGGCGGTCTCGGATTCATCGTCGTCGCACGGCCGCGCGCCGTCTTCACCGACACGCTGCGCTCGCTTCTACCCTCACTCGCGCTCAGCGGTCTCGTCGCGCTCGGCTTCGCCGTCCTTGTCGCGGCGCTGCTCTCGCGAACGATCACGCGACCACTCCGCGACCTCGTCGCCGGGGTGCGGCGATTCGCGAGCGGCGACTACGGGACTCGGGTCCCGCTCGCGGGACCGAGCGAGGTCGCTGAGATGGGCACCGCGTTCAACGAGATGGCGAGCGAGATCCAGCGCGCGCGCGGTAGCGAGCAGGCCTTCCTCGCCGACATATCGCACGAGCTGCGCACGCCGCTCACGTCGATACAGGGGTTCGCTCAGGCGATCGTGGAAGGCGAGGCGCGCGGCGACGCGGTCTCGCACGTGGCGGAGATCATCCACCGCGAGGCGCGGCGGCTCGTCCGGATGGTCGAGGGGCTGCTCCAGGTCGCCCGTCTCGAGTCGGGCACGCAGGCGATCGGGCGCGAGGACGTCGCGCCGGCGCGTCTGCTCGAGAGCGCGGTGGCGGCGCTCGAGGTTCAGGCCAAGGATGCGGGCGTGACCTTCGACGTCGCCGGCGCGGAGGCCCTGCCTTCGCTGCGAGGCGATCCGGACAAGCTCGCGCAGCTGTTCTTGAACGTCCTCGACAACGCGGTGAAGCATTCGCCACGCGGCGCGACGGTGCACGTACAGGGCGAGCGCGAGGACGGCGCCGTCCTCGTCCGCGTCCGCGACAGCGGTTCGGGCCTGCCGCAGGGTGCGCAGACGCGACTCTTCCAGCGGTTCTACCGCGGCGAGAACGCGCAGCGAAACGGGGCCGGTCTCGGGCTTGCGATCGCGCAGGCGATCGCCCAGGCCCACGGCGGTTCGATCAAGGCATCGAACGTCGAAGGCGGCGGCGCCGAGTTCGCTGTCCGTCTCCCGATCGCGCGGTGACGCTCAAAGCCCTTCTCTTCGACCTCGACAACACGCTTGTCCCCGAGATGGCGAACTACGAGTTGGCGTTCGCCGCCGCCTGTGGGGAGGCGGCCCGCCGCCACTCGTTCGATCTCGTGCAATTCCGCACCGCCGTATTCGGATCGGCGAACCAGCGATGGCAGGAGTCGGAGACGTTCGCATACTGCTCGGGGCTCGGCATCGGATCGCCGACGAGCCTGTTGAGCGATTTCCCGGGCGACGGGCCCGAGTTCGTGACGCTTCGAGAGTGGGCACCCGGCTATCGCGAGCGTTGCTGGACAGACGCGTTGCGGCCACTCGTAAAGGACGGCCTCGTCGGAGAGCTCGCGACGGAGCTGGACACGGCGTTCCGCGCCGCGCTCCGATCGCACGGTCGGCCATATGACGACGCCCTCCCGATGCTGCAGCAGGTCTCCCGCTCGTATGCCCTCGCCGTGCTCACAAACGGTCCGCACGACGTGCAGCGCGCGAAACTA
>VBEY01000059.1 GCA_005889295.1 Chloroflexota bacterium
GACCTCGGGATCGCCGGGTCGACAGTCGGCGGCCTCGAGACCTGGCACCTGACCGGATCAGCGCTCACTGTCGAGCTCTGGGCAAACCCGAGTCAGCTCTCGCCCGAGGCTTGGTTCGCGGCGAACCTTGGCGGCAGCATCGTGACGAAGACCACCGAATCCTCATCTGCAACGATCGCCGGGAAGGCGGCGCTCGTCCTTCGTCAATCGGTGGGACCCCAGCCGCCGGACAATCGCTTCGACCCGCAGAAGACATGGGTCGTTCCAGCTGAACGCCCCGACCGGATGCTCATCATCACGGCGCACCTCGGGGACAGTGCCTTCGCGGCAGAGATGGACGCCGCTGTCGCGTCGCTCGCCCTCTTCGCTCCCCAATCCGCGGTCACGAACGTGGACATAACGCGAGAGGATGTGCTCGGCCGCTGGAAGACCATGAGTCCGGCGCCGGGTCGCGTCGAGGCCAAGCTCGTGACCTGGGCGGAGGCCGGAACCCTCGAAAACTCTTCGAGGTGGAATCGCCTCGATCGGGACCCCGACAGCCTCGTGTGGATCGTGGCGGTGAGCGCGGTCGGCGCCGAACCCGGCTTCTCTCTACCGTCCCGCGGCGGCCGCGGGCCGATAGCGCAGGACCCGCCTCGGTGGCAGATGTATGCAACTCCCGCGAGCTCGAACGACGACGGTGCCGGGCTCTGGGGCCAGATCGGCTCGAAGGGCGACTGGCCCGCGGGGTTCGACACGCTCAAAGACAGGTGCTGTTAGCGAGGCCCCAGCAAGCTAGTCCGCGCTCACCTCGACCGGTGCGGTCCAGCCCCAGTCCCACGCGGCGAGCTCTTTGATGAGCTCGTGATTGGTGAGGTCGAGGTAGATCGGCGTCACGCTGATCTTCCCGTCGCGCAGCGCCGCGACGTCGGTGCCAGGCTCAGCATCGCCCGCAACCGCAGGACCGCCCACCCAGTAGTAAGGCTCGCCGTAGGGATCGAGCCGCTCAACGAGCTGGTCGCGGTAGTTCCGTTTGCCGAGCCGCGTGACCTCGACCCCCGCGATCCGCTCGCGCGGGAGCGGCGGCACATTGATGTTGAGAAGGGCGTCGGACGAGAAGCCCTTCGCGAGGATGTTCTTCGCGAGCAGCGCGGCGAACGAGGCCGCCGGGCCGAAGTCGATGTTCGCGCCGAACGCGCCGATCGAGATCGCGATCGATGGCACACCCGAAAGCAGGCCCTCCATGGCGGCGGCGACTGTGCCCGAATACGTGATGTCGTCCCCCATGTTCGATCCGCGGTTTATCCCCGAGACGACGAGGTCGGGCTTGTTCGGAAGGAAGCCCAGCACCGCGAGGCGCACGCAATCGGTCGGCGACCCGTCGGTCATGAATGCGGGCTGCCCGGTCCGGAGCTGCGTCGCCTTCACACGCAACGGGCGATAGAGGGTGATGCTGTGGCTCGCGCCGCTCCAGTTGCGCTCGGGAACGATGATGTCGACGTCCCCGATCGTCCAGAGGGCGTCCGCGAGCGGCCCGAGCGCATCCGATTCGATGCCGTCGTCGTTCGTGATGAGGATGTGCTTCCGATTGGCGGTCACTTGCCTCGCGCGGTGATACGCGCCTTGCGGGCGAGACGCTGTGCCTCCCTCGCCTCGGCTTCGGCATCGCGCTGATCCGCCGCCGCGGCGGCGGCCGCGGCGTCGGCCTCCTCCATGAGCGTCGAGGCCTCCGTGCGCGCGCGCCGTCCCTGCGCGACCTGGAAGGCGTAGCGCACGAACGTGTTGATGATGCCCGCGACCGGCATCGCAAGGAACACGCCCCAGAACCCGGCGATGCGCGACCCGATGAGGAGAGCGAGGAATACGAAGATCGGATGGATCCCGATCGCGTTCGACATGATGCGAGGGCCGAGCACGTTGAGCACGACCTGCTGCAGCGCGATCGTCAGGGCCAGCACCCATATGAAGACATCAGGCGCCCCGAGGAGCGTGACCGCGAGGACGGGTATCTCGGCGATGATCGGGCCGAAGAACGGAATGATCATCGTGAGTCCCGACAGCACCGCCAGCACACCGGCGAACGGGACCCCGAGCAGCACGAGGATCGCGAGAGTTGCCACCCCGTAGATCAGACCGAGGATGAGCGACCCACGGATGAAACCGCCGAACGAGCGGTCCGCGCTCTGCCGGAGCAGCTCCGCCTCGCTGCGGAGCTCGGGGCTGAGGGCGGCGAGGAACCGCTGCCAGAGCTGATCGCCGTCGATCAGCATGATGAACGCGATGATGAGGACGAGGGTCGCATTGAAGAGGACGTTCGCCGTCGCGGAGACGTACCCGAGCGCATCGGCCGCGACCGTTCCCGCGATCTGGGAGAGCTTCGCCGGGACCTGGCCGTACAGGTCGGTCACGCTCACCGGGAGACCCGCTCCTTCCAGCCGCCGTTGCAGGGCCACGACCTCTTGCGCGGCGCGATCGCCGTACTCGGGGGCACGGACGATGAGGTCGTTGAGCTGACTCACGAGTCCCGGCACGACGAGCGCGAGAGTCCCTGCCAGAACGAACGCGATCCCGATGTACACGACGACGACGCTGAGCGCGCGATTGAGGATCGTGCGCTGATCGATGCGGGTCACAAGGGGCGAGAGCAGGTACGAGACGGCCCAGGCCGCGACGAAGATGATCAGGACGTCGGCGACGCGCGAGAGCGCCTCGGTGAGGTCAGCGAGGAGCTGAAATGTCGCGAGAATGATGAGAAGTACGACGAGCGTCGTCAGGAGCTGCCGCTCCCGCGTCGAGAGATTCACAGGCGAATGGTACTGACGGAATACCATGCTTCTCCGTGCCAGACGCGCGCTGCCTTATCGATCGCTACGCGTCCTATCTTCCAGTGACCGACCGGACACCCCGGCTAACCCTCGGCGAGGGAGGCACGCCGCTGGTGCGCGCTCGCTCACTCGAGCGCGAGACAGGCGTTCCCGAGATCTGGCTCAAGGTCGAAGGTCAGAACCCGACCGGTTCATTCAAGGATCGCGGAATGGTCGTCGCTGTGGCGAAAGCGCTCGAACAGGGCGCGCGCATGGTCCTCTGCGCATCGACCGGCAACACGGCCGCTTCGGCCGCCGCGTACGCAGCGCGCGCGGGCATGTCGTGCACCGTGATCCTCCCCGCGGGGCAGGTCGCGGCCGGCAAGCTCGCGCAGGCGATCGCCCACGGCGCGCGCGTGGTCGCGGTGCGCGGCCCCTTCGACGCCGCCCTGGCCGTCGTGCGGACGCTTGCCGAACAGGGCGAGGCGACCCTCGTGAACAGCGTCAACCCGGACCGCCTTGAGGGCCAAAAGACGGCCGCCTTCGAGCTCTGCGAGACCTTCGGGGACGCACCCGACGCCCTGTTCATCCCCGTGGGAAACGCCGGGAACATCACCGCCTACTGGAAGGGCTTCGTGGAGGCGGCCCGGACCGGCCTCGCCCACAGAAGGCCTCGGATGTACGGCTACCAGGCCGAGGGTGCGGCGCCGCTTGTCCGCGGTGCTCCCGTGGCAGAGCCCGAAACGATCGCGACGGCGATCCGCGTCGGCAACCCCGCCTCGTGGAGGGGCGCCGTGGCGGCCCGAGACGAATCGGGCGGCGCGATCGACGCCGTGACCGACGCCGAGATCCTGGACGCGTACAGCTTCCTCGCCCGCTGCGAGGGGGTCTTCGCCGAGCCAGCCTCCGCGGCGGCGATCGCCGGGCTGCGCAAGCGCGCCCGCGCGAACGGCCTCCGCGGCGCGTCGCGCGTCGTCTGCGTCCTTACGGGCAACGGTATGAAGGACCCCGAACGAGCCCGCTCGCTCGCCGGCGGCGACATCGCCACGGTCGAGGCCACACCGGACGCGGTGCGCGCTGCGTTGAGGTCGTAGCAGTGGGGGAGCTTCGGGTGCGGGTGCCCGCGTCCAGCGCGAACCTTGGCCCCGGCTTCGATTCCTTCGCGATCGCCCTTCCCCTTCTGGCCGAGTTCGACCTTCGCCCGGCCCGGGCCTGGTCGGTGAGCATCGACGGTGGGGCCAGCGATCAGGACAACGGGATGGAGAACGGAACGCCCACTGGTGAGGACAATCTCTTTGTCGTCTCGGCACGCGCGGCGGCGGAAGCGGCCGCCGAGACTCTCGGCTCCTACCACGTGGTCCAGCGCTCGGCGATCCCTGTCGGACGGGGGCTCGGATCGAGCGCGGCCGCCATCGTCGGTGGCGTCGTGGCGGCGAACGCGCTCATGGGCGAGCCACTCGACCGGCGGACACTCCTGCGGGTCGCGAGCGAGGTCGAAGGGCACGCCGACAACGTCGCCGCCGCGCTCTACGGTGCGTTCACCGTCGCGCTTCCGAGCGACGACGGGCCGGTCGCGACCCGCATCGCGTTCCCGCGCTCGTGGCGCATTTGCCTCTTCATTCCGCGCGAACCGCTCACGACCGAGAAGGCTCGCGCCGTACTTCCGGCCAACGTCTCGCGAGCCGACGCCGTCTTCAATATCGCCCACGCCGCCGCGCTCCTCGCCGCGGTCCTTCGGTCCGACGGCGCGCTGCTCTCGATCGCCATGGCGGACCGGCTCCATCAGCCCGCGCGGGCCCAGCTCGTGACCGGCCTCAACGACATCATCGCCGCCGCGCGGGGCGCGGGCGCGTTCGGAGCCGCGCTGTCGGGGGCGGGCCCGGCCGTCGTCGCGTTCGCGCCGGCGCGGCTTGCCGCGCGGGTGGTCGAGGCGATGGAAGAGGCCGCGCATGCCGTCGGGACGAGCGGGCGCGGCCGCGTCGTGCGCGTGCGCGCCGCCGGTGCTCAGGTCCAGCGCTCGTGAGGTTCGGAGCGCTGCTGCTCGCGGCCGTTCTGCTCGCCTCGGCATGCATCGACAATCGGGTCGTCGTGACGACGCCGACGCCGACTCCGGTCCGAACGACAGCCGCGCCGAGCCCGAGCCCGAGTCCCACGCCCAGCCCGACGCCGACGCCCACTCCGGCGCCGACGCCGCTCCTGTCGGCGCGCGGCGGGATCCTCGTGAAGGAGCCCCTCGCGAACTCGCGCGTTCGCAGCCCCCTCACCGTCAGCGGCGACGCGAGCGTGTTCGAGGCGGCGCTCATCTGGCAGCTGACCGACACCGCGGGTCGCGTCCTCGCGAGCGATTTCACCACCGCGACGGCGGGCGCACCGGCCAAGGGAACGTTCACGATCACGGCGTCCTACAAGGACCCGCCGTCCGAGATCATCGGATTCGCCGAGGTCTTCACGCGCAGCCCGAGGGACGGAACGATCGATGAGATCGTCCGCGTCCCGCTCATCTTCGCCGCAGCGCGCTGATGCGCCTCGCGCTCCTGGCGATCCCGGCGGTGCGGAGCGCGCTATCGCTCGAGATCAACCGAGACATCGAATATCACGCCGCGATCGCCAGCACCCAGGATCGGGCCCGAGCCCTGGCGGCGTCCGGATCCGGCCCGCGTGTCGTCGTCGCCGATCACCAGACCGCGGGACAAGGCACCCGTGGGCGCCCCTGGCACGCCCCGGCCGGCACGAGCCTCCTCGCGTCGTGGCTCTTCCGCCCCGCTCCCGCTGAGCCAGGGCTTTTCGCCCTTCTCGCGGGCGTCGCCGTCTCGCGGGCGCTTCAGCGGCTGGGCCTTCGAGACGCCTCCCTAAAATGGCCCAACGACGTCGAGGCTGGCCATAAGAAGGTCGCCGGAGCACTCGCCCATGCGACCACTGATGGGGAAGGCGGTTCGCTGGTGCTGGGGATCGGCGTGAACGCGCATCAGCAGCTCGAGGACTTCCCTCCGGAGCTGCGCGGGACAGCGACGTCGCTGGCCCTCGCCGGGCACACCGTCGATCGCCTCGTCCTCTTCGTCGACCTCACGCGCGAGCTCGAACGCGTCGCCGCGCCTTCCGAGCGGCAACCCGCGCTCGACGAGTGGCGCCGGCGCTCCACGCTCCTGGGCCGCGAGGTCGAGGTGACCCGTGAGGGCAGACCGGTCGTGCGCGGCGTCGCTCGGGACATCGCCGAGGACGGTGCGCTCCTGGTCGAGTCCGAGCGCGTCGTGGTCGGCGACGTGCGAGTCATTGCATGAGCGAACGCAGTGTCATCGTCATCGACGGCAGCTCGGCGATGTCGGACCAGGTGAAGCGCGAGTTCAATTTCCGACTGCTCCCGATCCACGTGCTTTTCGGCGACGAGGACTTCACGCCCGGCGTCAACATGACCCCCGCGGAGTTCTACGCGAAGCTCGCATCGTCGAAGACCCCGCCGACGACCGCCGCGCCATCGCTCGGCGAGTGCGTGGAGATCTATCAGACCCTCGTCCGCGAGGGGTTCCGTTCCATCCTGGTGATCACGGTCATCAACGAGGCATCGGTCACTCACACCGTCGCGAAGACCGCGGCGCAGCAGGTGAGCGGCGCAAGTATTGAGGTCGTCGACTCGCGAACCACCGCCGGCGGCATCACGCTCATCGCGACCGCGTGCGCCCGTATGCTCCGTGACGAACGTGGCTTCGACGCGGCGGTAGCGCTGGCGCGGCGTCTCGCCGGTCGGGTCCAGATCCTTGCGCTGATCGATACGCTCGAGTACCTCCGCCGTGGAGGCCGGGTGTCCGGAGCCCAGGCCGCCTTCGGCGCGCTCCTTTCCATCAAGCCGATCGTCGAGGTGAAGGACGGTGATCGCGTCCTCATCGACAAGGTCCGCACTCGTGAGCGTGGCGTCGAGCGGCTCAAGCAGCTCATCGAGGAGCGCGTCCCACCGGGCTCGCGCATCCACGCCTGCGCGATGCACACCAACCACCCCGAGCGCGCTCACGTCCTTGGCGAATGGGTCCAGCAGCGGTTTCACTGCGTCGAGTACTGGACTGCCGAGGCGGGCCCCATCATTGGGACGCACACCGGCCCCGGCGTCGCGGGGTTGTGCTGGTATCGCGAGGAGGATGCTCGGGCGTGAGGCTTCGTAACCCGTTCGGTCGAAAGACGAAGGAGTTTCCGTCGCATCTCTGGACGCAGTGTCCGAGCTGCGGCGAGATGCTGTTCAACAAACAGCTCGACCGCAACCACAACGTGTGCCAGAAGTGCGGCCATCACTTCAAGCTCGGAGCGCTCGCGCGCATCGACCTCCTGGCCGATGCGAAGTCATTCAGCGAGACGGACGCCGACATGGTGTCGTCCGATCCGCTCGGGTTCGTCGACAGCAAGCCATATCCGGAGCGCATCGCGGCGGCGCAGGCGAAGAGCGGACACAAGGACGCGGTCCTGACCGGGGACGCGCAGATCTCGGGCATCCCTGTCGTCCTCGCGGTCATGGATTTCGAGTTCATGGGCGGGTCGATGGGCAGCGTGGTCGGCGAGAAGCTCACCCGGGCGGCCGAGCGCGCGTACTCGGCGCGCAAGCCGCTCGTCATCGTCTCCGCGTCCGGGGGCGCGCGCATGCAGGAGGGGACGATCGCGCTCATGCAGCTCGCGAAGACCGTCGCTGCGGTCGCACGCCTCGACGACGCGGCTATCCCATTCATTAGCGTGCTCACGGACCCGACGACGGGCGGCGTCCTGGCCTCCTTCGCGTCGCTCGGCGACATCATTCTCGCCGAGCCCGGCGCGCTCATCGGCTTCTCCGGTGCTCGTGTCACCAGCGAGACCATCGGGGAAAAGCTGCCGAAGGGTTTCCAGCGAGCCGAGTTCCTGCTCGAGCACGGCTTCGTCGACCAGGTCGTCCCGCGGTCGCAGCTCAAGGAGCGCATCGCATTCTTCTTGAACGCGTTCCGCGTCGCGGGTCAAGACCTGCGCTGGAGCCTTTGAGCGATGTCCATGCTCGATCGCATCGTCGGCTCGCGGCGCGCCGCGGAAGGCAACGGCCATCTCGCGGTCGAAGCGGGACTCATCACCGACGCGACGCAGCTCGCGTCGACCCGACCGACGCCATGGCAGACGGTGCAGACCGCGCGCAACATCGCGCGCCCGCACGCGCACGACATCATCAGCCGGGTCTTCGATCGCTTTCAGGAGCTGCACGGGGATCGTGCTTTTCGCGACGACCCGGCCATCATCGGCGGGATCGCCGAGCTCGGTGGGCGCCCCGTCGTCGTCGTCGGGCAGCAGAAGGGCTCGTCGACCGAGGAGAACATCGAGCGCAACTTCGGCATGCCGTATCCCGAGGGCTATCGCAAAGCGATGCGCCTCTACCGCCTCGCGCAGAAATTCCACGTTCCGCTCATCACGCTGGTGGATACCCCGGGCGCCTATCCCGGTCCCGAGGCCGAGGAGCGGGGACAGGCCGAGGCGATCGCCTCGAGCATCCAGCTCATGACCCGCCTCGCCGTCCCGGTGGTGGTCGTGGTGCTTGGCGAGGGCGGCTCGGGTGGCGCGCTCGCGCTCGGTGTCGGCGACGTCGTGCTCGCGCTCGAAAACGCGACGTACTCGGTGATATCACCCGAGGGTTGCGCGGCGATCCTCTGGCGAAGCGCCAGCGAGGCGGAGCGCGCGGCCGTCGCGATGAAGCTCGCCGGACCCGATCTTCTGGACACCGGCGTCGCCGACGCGCTCATCCGTGAGCCGGCGGGTGGCGCGCACACCGATCACGACGCGACCGCCGCGGCGATCAAGACCGCGCTCATCGCGCAGCTCGAGCGGCTCTCACGTGTGCCGGTCGCGGACCTGCTCTCGCTGCGCTACGAGCGCTTCCGCTCGTTCGGCATGTTCGTCGAGCCGAGTGGCGGCACCGCGCCCGCGCCGCCGCGGCCGTGGTGGCGGCGGATCCTACGGAATCCCTTGCCGAAAGACGCGCTATGAGCGACAACGATCCGTTCCTTGGACTCGTCGATGACCTCCTTCGCCTGGAGCTGCCCGCCGGCCTGCACGCGGTCACGATCGAGGTCGAGGCGGATGGATTCGCCGTCTCCGTTTCGCGGCACGGGCAGGCCGGGACCGCGACCGCGCCGGCCGCGGAGCGCGAACAGGGTCCGACCGAGAAAACGCAGCGCGTGCACGCGACGACGGTCGGCGTGTTCAGCACGGCGCGAGAGTGGACCACCGGCGATGCGGTCGCGCGGGGCGATGTCCTTGGCGGGATCCAGTCCCTTGGTCGCATCGCCGAGATCAGCGCGCCCGCCGACGGCGAGATCCGCGAGGTCCTCGTGACGGGTGGTGCGCCGGTGGAGTACGGGCAGGCGCTCTTCGTCATTGCCCTCCGCTGACCGAATCGCCGTCAAGGTCCACGAGTCCGGCGACGGCCACGTCGCGCTGGTCACGGTGAACGATCGCGTCACGACGACGCACCGGGTGCGCATCTCGCCCGCCGAACGCGAGCGCTTCGGCGGCGACGACGTCGCGGACCTGGTCAGGCGCTCGTTCGAGTTCCTCCTGGCGCGCGAGGCGAACAGTTCGATCCTTCGCGAGTTCGACCTCTCGACGATCGAGCGGTATTTCCCCGAGTACGCGCGCGAGATTCGGAGCTAGCCGACCAAGGCGGGAGCGGGTGCCTCGACCCGCTTGAGCCCGCGCGCCGCCCGCCAGCCGGAGACCAGGCCGAAGATGGCGATCGCATGCACCGCGATCCCGAGGAAGTCCTCGGCCAACACGAACAGGAGACCGTCGAGGAGGTACAGCCCGGTGCCGATCGCGTACCAGCCGAGCCGTCCGCGGCGCGCGGCCCGCCCGATGAGCAGAAATCCACCGGCGATCGCGATGTCGATGATGAACGCGTAGATCGGCGTGCGCACGGTGTTGCTGAGACCCTCGGCAAATCCGTCGACGAGGTACGTCACGCCGAGGCCGACCACAAGACCCCACTGCGTCCCGGCCGCGTTGAGCACCGAGTTGAGGATCGACGCGCCCCCGATCCAGTAGAACCAGGCGCCACCGCTGTTGCGTCGTTGCAAGAGCTGGAACCGAACGAGGTCCTGGCTGCTGACGGCGGCTCCCGTCGCATCGGACGCGCCCGCGAGCGGCGCCGGGAGGGTCGTCTCCGTGCCAAGCACGGGCTTGCCGTCAACGTGCAGCGTCGGCTGATCGTTGGAGACGCGCGGGATCACCACGGTGAGGACGTGCCCCCCGAGGCTCCTGACGAAGCGGTCGGACTCTGGCGTCTGATCGAAGCGCTCGACCTGTCGCTTGTCGACCGTGACGCGGACGCCGAAAAGCGGCGCGCGATCGACGAGCACACGATGCTGGCGACCCGACGCCTCGGTGACCGCCCATTCCGCTACACGTGCCATAGGCCGGAGATCATCGTCGCGAAGGGCAGGCAACCCGGTAGCGGTCGCGTCTCACCGAGCGGCAGTACGTAGACTCGGCGGCTTCATGGGAACCAATGGGGTCGCATGGCTCTTTCCCGGTCAAGGATCGCAGACCGTCGGAATGGGAAAAGACCTCGCGGATCGTTACCCCAGCGCGGCCCGCGTCTTCGAAGAAGCGAATGACGCAATCGGTGTCGATCTGCGTGCGCTCTCGTTCGACGGACCGCCGGAGGAGCTCGATAAGACCTCGAATACCCAGCCCGCCCTCGTCGCCGCGTCAATCGCGGCCTTGCGCGCGGCGGAGGAAGCCAGTGGCGGTCGGTTGCCCGAGCCGGTGGTTGTCCTCGGCCACTCGCTCGGCGAGTTCAGCGCGCTCGTCGCGGGCGGCGCGCTCAAGCTCGCGGATGCGGTGCGGTTGGTCCGCACGCGAGGCGAGCTGATGCAAAGCGCCGATTCCGGAGGGGCCATGGCCGCCGTGATCGGACTCGACGCGTACGTCGTGGCGCGCGCGCTGATCGGAACGCATGTCGTCGTCGCCAACGACAACGCACCGGGCCAGGTCGTCATCTCCGGACCGCGCATCGAGCTCACTCGCGCGGCCGAGGATCTGAAGAGCATCGGTGCAAAGCGGGTCGTACCCCTGCGGGTGTCAGCAGCGTTCCACTCGCCGGCGATGCAGGCCGCCGCGCCGCGGCTCCGTCAGGCGATCGACGTCACTCCGTTCAATGCCCTCCGCTATCGCCTCATCGCGAACGTGGATGCCAAGGTCCACGAGCACGCGCGTGCGATGCCCGCGCTCCTGGAGAAGCAGGTGTGGTCTCCGGTACAGTGGGTCGCCTCGGTCAAGCGGGCCTATGGGGAGGGCGCGTCCGCGTTCGTTGAGTTCGGTCCCGGGACCGTGCTTACGGGCCTCGCCAAGCGGATCCTTCCCGACGTGGTGACCGGGAACGTTTCGGACGAGGGCACGCTTCGGCAGTCGCTTCCGCTGTTGAAGGGAGATGCGCGGTGAGGGTCACCAAGACGTACGTCCGCTTGCTGGCGGTCGACGTCGCAAAGACCGCGGGGTTCTATGAACGCGCCCTCGGACTCATCGCTCGTTCTGAGTCACCAGCGTGGACCGAGCTCTCCGCGGACGGCGGCGTGGTCGCGCTCCACGACGGTGGCGCGAAAGCGCCGACTGAGACGCACCTCGGTTTCGAGGTCGACGACATCACCGCGGCCTGCGCGGCGGTGCAACGCGAGGGCGGCGAGGTCGTCGCGAGACCGGTCGATCAGTACGGCATCCTCGTCGCGCGCGCCGCGGACCCCGACGGGAATCGCTTCTGGCTTGCGCAGGTGTCACCGTAATGACCCCGATCGAGAAGGTCCTCATCGCGAATCGCGGCGAGATCGCGGTGCGGATCATCCGCGCCTGCCGCGAGCTCGGCATCCAGTCGGTCGCCGTGTACAGCGAAGCGGACGCGCACAGCCTCCCGGTCCATCTCGCCGACGAAGCGATCTGCATCGGACCGGCGAACGCGCGCGAGTCGTACATGAACATTCCCGCGATCATCTCCGCGGCGCTCCTGTCGGGCGCGCAGGCGATCCATCCTGGGTACGGCTTCGTTTCGGAGAACGCCGACTTCGCCGAGGTCTGCAAGGACCACGGCCTCGTGTTCATAGGCCCGCCGCCCGAAGTTCTGCGGCTGTTCCACGACAAAGCGCAGACACGGCTCGAGATGAAGCGCGCCGGGATGCCGGTCATTCCCGGTTCGGACGGTCCGGTGCGCAACGTTGCCGAGGCGCTGCGCATCGCCGAAGCGATCGGCTATCCGGTGATGCTGAAGGCGAAAGCCGGCGGCGGCGGGCGCGGGATGCGCAAGGCGATCTCGCCCTCCGAGCTGCAGCGCCTCTGGCCGCAAGCCGCGAGCGAGGCGAGGGCGTCGTTCGGCGACGACGGCATCTACGTCGAGCGGTGTCTCGAGGGCGTGCGGCACGTCGAAGCGCAGATCGCGGTCGATGAGTCGGGGCGGGGCATCTGCCTCGGCGAGCGCGAGTGCTCGATCCAGCGTCGCAACCAGAAGATGATCGAAGAAGCGCCTTCGGCCTCGATCAGCGAGAGCCTGCGACAAGAAATCGCGAAGCTCGCGGTCGACGCGGCCGTTCGCTCGGGCTACCGCAACGTCGGGACCTTCGAGTTCCTCGTCGACGCGCAGAACAAGCCGTATTTCATCGAGGTGAACTCGCGGATCCAGGTCGAGCACACGGTGACCGAGATGACCACCGGGATGGACCTCGTGAAGGAGCAGATCGCGCTCGCGTCCGGCGAGCTCCTCTCATTCAGCGAGGAGCAGATCTGGGTGCACGGCCACGCCATCGAGTGCCGCATCAATGCCGAGGATGCTGAGGCGAACTTCGCTCCCTCGACCGGCGTGCTCACGAGCTGGCTACCTCCTGCCGGACCGGGAATTCGCCTGGACTCGCACTGTTTTCAGGGCTACGAGGTCCCGCCGTATTACGACTCGCTCCTCGCGAAGGTGATCGCGTGGGGCCGCGACCGGCACGAGGCGGTCGCCCGCATGCAGCGCGCTTTGGACGAATTCACGATCGTTGGCGTGACGACGAATATCCCGGCGCACAAGAAGATCCTCGCGAGCGATCTCTTCCGCTCCGGGCAGGTGACCACGCACTTGATAGATACTGTCGGGGTCGATGCGCTCGCCGGCTGACTGGCTTCGATGAAGATGCGGATCCGCTCTGGAGTGGTGCCGAGTAACACGGCCGTCGCTTTGCTCGCGCTGCTCCTCGCTCTCCTCGTCGGGGTCACAGCTCTGCGAGGCCTGTTGGGCGCATCGGCCCAGCCTTCTGTCCCCATCCCCCTTCCGGCCGATAACCCCGCGACGATCGCGCCGACGGTCGAGCCGAGTGCAGCGCCGCTCTTGCCGGGGTCCGCGGCTCCGGTGACAGAGACCGGGACGTCGCCTCTTCCGGCATCACAGACGACAGGACCCGCTCCAGCGTCGGTCCAACCGAGCAGCCCGACGGTCGCACCCCGAACTTCCATCCCGAGCGCGGCTCCTCGCGCAAGCCTGCCGCCCGGCCCTGCGACGAGCGCAGCTCCCGGGCGGGATGTCATGACGGTGGCACCCGAGGATGGCGGTCCCGGTGCCGCACAGCCGGGTGCGCGTATCTCGCCGCCTCCAGCGTCAAAGTAACTTCGTAACACCGCGATCGATCCGCTGACAGTTGTCGCAAAACGATCATGTCTGGTCGCGGTGAGGATTAGCGACAGGTCGGTCCTTCGCTTGACAACACAACGAGCCTTGATAACTTCGTCCACCGTTCGCGGGGGTCGAGGGGGGGCCGGTCGGCCGGTCGTGGGATCCCTCATCGCGATATCCGCCGCGTCTCCCGCGACAGCCGCCTCGGGGATCACCCGCCAGATCGCGCTCGCGGGCACCGGTTCACCGGTAACACGCGAATACGTCCCGTCCTCCGACACTCTCAGTGCCCCCGAGCTTCGCGGGATCGACGGCGGACCTGCGGTCCCCGAGTTCAACGGGATCATCCCTGCCTCGACGCGAGAAGGGAGCTCAACCGGAAGCACGGGCGCCGCGCCACGGCTGAAGACAAGCTTCGAAGGCTTGAACATGTTCCAGCAGCGCTTCGCGCGCGGTGGCAACCAGTTCACCGTAGAGCCGCCGGACCAGGGTCTTTGCGTAGGCAACGGCTACATCGTCGAGACAGTCAACGACGTCTTCAACGTGTACAACTCGAGCGGAGTTTCGCAGCTTGCCGCCAACAATGTCGGCGGGGCGGTTGACCTCAACTCGTTCTTCGGCTACCCGCCGGCCATCAACCGCAGCACCGGTGTCTTCGGTCAATCCGTAACAGACCCGAGCTGCCTGTACGACTCGCAGACCAGGCGGTTCTTCGTTGTAGCGCTGACCCTCGAGAGGAAGCCGAACGGTCCCTTAACTCTCGTGAATCACCTCGACCTTGCCGTGAGCACCACGTCGAACCCGACCGGTCTGTGGAAGATCTACAAGGTCGACGTCACCAACGATGGGTCGAACCCCGCGCCTCAGAACGCCTGCCCGTGCATCGGCGACTACCCGCACATCGGAGCGGACGCGAACGGCTTCTACATCACGACGAATGCCTATCCCTGGACCGCGGTCAGCTCCGAGTTCGCTGGTGCGCAGATCTACGCGTTCTCCAAGCGCCAGCTCGCTTCAGGACCGGCTTCGGTGAGCGTCACGCGCATCGACACATGGAACGCGGTCAACGTCCCGAGCGACGCTGGGCCGAAGCAGCCTGGCTTCACGGTCTGGCCTTCGGTTTCCGCGGAGGTCTCCGATGAAGTCGGCGAGAACGGCACCGAGTTCTTCATGAGCTCGAACGCCGCGGACGAGGCGACACACCCGATCGCTGGCATCGGTGGTAACTACGTCTCCAACCAGATCGTCGTGTGGTCGCTCAGTAACACCAAGTCCCTCGACCGCAAGACCCCTTCTCTCAATCTCACGAACAAGGTCCTGCAGGTGAACACGTACGCGATTCCTCGGCGGGCGGAGCAGCCCGGCTCGGGCAATGCGCCCGGAGACGACACGCCGCAGGGCAAGTGCATCAACGACACGACCACTCCGACTCCCTTTGGGACCGGCTGCTGGAACATCATTTTCTTCAGTGAACCGGCCCACAACGAAGTCGTGTCGCGCCTTGATTCGAACGACACGCGCATTCAGCAGGTCATGTTCGCGGACGGGAAGCTCTGGGGTGCCCTGGGCACCGCAGTGAGCTTCGATAGCAATCCTGCTCACAACAAGGCGGGCATCGCCTACTTCATCGTCAAGGTGGGCGATGAGGATGACGGATTGAATGCCAGCATCGTCCGACAAGGAACCTATGGCGTCGCGGGCAAGAACCTGCTCTACCCAGCCATCGGGGTGACCGAAAGCGGCCGTGGTGTGGTTGCGTTCACGCTCGTTAGCGCCACCGACTTCCCGAGCGCGGCGTATGCATCAATCGACGCGAAAAACGGCATAGGCGCGGTCCGGATCGCGGCGGCCGGAGCCGCGACGGACGACGGCTTTACCAGCTACAAATCCCAGGTCGGCGACCCGCCCCGGACACGATGGGGCGACTACGGCGCAGCCGCTGTCGATGGAGACTCCATTTGGATCGCGAGCGAGTACATCGCGGCAGCGTGCGATTACAAGAAGTGGGGCGGCAGTTTCTTCCCCGACGGTACCGGAACGTTCGGTCGTTGCGGCGGCACCCGTGCAGCTCTGGCAAACTGGTCCACGCGGATCAGTAAGATCACGCCGTAACTCGCGACCTCGCCAAACGCGAAGGGGACCACCGCAGGGTGGTCCCCTTCTTTGTCTCTAGACTCGCCGACGATGTCCACCCTCGACAAAGCCGCGATCGAGAAACTCATTCCGCACCGCGATCCATTTCTCTTGATCGACCGCGTGATCGAGCTCGAGCCGGGCGTGCGCGCTGTCGCGGAGCACACCTTCACGGGCACGGAGTGGTACCAGCCGGGGCACTTCCCTGGTAATCCGATCGTGCCCGGCGTCATCCTCGTGGAATCGATGGCTCAAACCGCGACGGTCGGCGCCATGGCGCACCCGGACTATCGCGAAGGCCTCGGCCTGTTCGCGGGCATCGAGGAGATGCGCTTCAAGCGCATGGTCAAGCCCGGCGACACCGCGCGGTTCGAGGCGACGTTCGAGAAGATGCGGCGGGGGTTCGCCCGCGTCGCGGTCCGCACGATGATCGGCGACGAGCTCGCCGCCGAAGGTGTCATCCTCGCGGTCTTTCAGCCGAAAACCAAGGCATGAAACGCACCATCGAGATCGTCGGCGTCCCGATGGACCTTGGCGGAAACCGCCGCGGGGTCGATATGGGCCCTTCGGCGATCCGCTACGCGGGCCTTCGCGATAGGCTTGCGAGCCTCGGCTACGCGGTCCGCGATCGGGGGAACGTCCGCGTGGCCGACCGCGACGAGGGCGCGACCAAGGACTTCCGCGAGGTGGACAAGAACGAGCTCGCGCGCATGAGCGGGCGCGCCCACCACGTCGAAGAGATCGTCCGGGTCGCCCTGGATCTCGCGAAGGTCGTCGCGGACATCGAGCGCGCCGGCAACATGGCGATCGTCCTCGGGGGCGATCACTCGATGGCGATAGGAACTCTCGCCGGGATCGCCCGCGGAGGCCGCCGTCCGGGAGTCATCTGGATGGACGCGCATGGCGACAGCAACACGCCGAAGACATCCCCGTCCGGGAACGTCCACGGGATGCCCTTCGCAGTCGCGTTCGGGCCCGCCGCCGAGACATTTCCGAAGGAGCTCTCTGGCTCGGTCGATGGCCACAAGGGTGTGCTCATCGGGCTCCGCAGCGTCGATGCTGGAGAGAAGGAGAACATCAGAGCCGCCGGGGTGACGCCGATCACGATGGCCGACATCGATCGCATGGGCATGAGCGCCGCGATGGAGAAAGCCATCGCGATCGCGTCCAAAGGCGACGGCATCCACCTCTCTCTCGACATGGACGCGATCGATCCCGACGAAGCCCCAGGCGTGGGGACGCCCGTTCGCGGAGGGCTCACCTACCGCGAAGCACAGCTCGCGATGGAGATGCTCGCCGCGTCAGGAAAGCTGCGCTCGCTTGAGGTCGCCGAAGTGAATCCAATCCTTGATCAGGGCAATCGCACGGCGGCCCTCGCGGTGGAGCTCGTCGCGTCGGCGCTGGGGCAGACGATTCTCTAGCGAGCAGCCAGGATGCGAGCGACGTCCGCATGGTCGCGCTCGGTCGCGATGTCCTGCGCGGTCTTCCCGTCCTTGTTCCTGATCGCTCGGTCCGCGCCGTACTTCAAGAGCAGGTCGAGGCTCGCGCGGTCGCCTGTGAACGCGACCGTATGGAGTGGCGTGGAACCCGACTGGCTCTTCGCGTTCGGATCGGCTCCCCGGTCCAGCAACATCCGCACGATCTCGACGTCGCGGGTGCCCGCATCGGTCGCCACCGCGGAATGCAGGGGCGTGAAGCCGCCGTTGCGCGATGCGGGGCGCGGGTCAGCGCCGGCGTCGAGGAGGTAACGGACGACGTCGCGTCGCTTGAAGAAAGCGGCGAGGCCGAGAGGCGAGTAACCGTCCGGCGCGACGCCATTCGCCTGAGCGGGATCGCGCTCGACCATCTCGCGAACGCGTTCGGTGTCGCCGGCGGCCGCCGCCTCGAACACGGTGAGCTTCGGCCCTCGCCGAAGTATCGCCGTCGCGATGTCGTCCTGGCCGCGATAGAGCGCCGCCAGGATGGGCGAGAGCCCCGTATCGTCCCGCGCGTCGACGAGCGCCCTGTTCCCCTCCAGAAGCCTTTCCACCGCGGCCGTGTCGCCGCCCTTGATCGCCGAGAAAAGGTCCGTCGTCATCTCAGACTCCCTTTATAGGAACGGACCCGGGCTGGGTCGGTCGTGCCTCTGTTCGACCGGGTCGTATCGTCCACAGCGTGAAAGTGCGCCAGCTGCTGATTCTGTGGCTCGTAATCCTCACGTCCTGCAGCTCGGCGGCGCCTTCGGCTCCGAGCTCGCTCGCAGCGACGGCCTCGCCTACAGGCCCCCCCGCCGTGAAGATCGCGGTTCTCGGCGACAGCATCGCCGCGGGGACGGGCGCGAGTGGGTTCGATGCTATCTGGTGGGTCCGCGCTCAGCTCGCACTTCGACAGTCACGGCCCCTCGTGACATTCACTAACTTCGCGCAGGCTGGCTCCGGCGTTGACTATCTCGAACGGACGGCCCGGGTCGTCGATCCGAAAGACTATCGGATCGCCGTTGTTATCGAGGGACGGAACGATCAGATCGACGAAGCTGCGTGGCGCCCTCGATTCTCCGCGGTCGTGGAGGCGCTGGAGGCGAAGTCGATCACCGTAGTCCTCGGGACGTACCCGCCAGCGTTCGTGAACGGCGCTTTCTCCGAGTTTCCCCGCAATACGGTGATTCGCGCGATCGCCGAGGCGGGACACCG
Organism: Chloroflexota bacterium; assembly: GCA_005889295.1. Classification (GTDB taxonomy): domain Bacteria; phylum Chloroflexota; class Limnocylindria; order P2-11E; family P2-11E; genus 3-1-20CM-2-70-9. The sequence continues at coordinate 18,210 of VBEY01000059.1, forward strand.
TCCGCTTCTAGACTTTGAGGCGCGGTGGCGCGCGGCTGGGCCGACGATGGCCGCCGGGTGGTACACCGATCAGGTGCACGCAAATGACCCCGGTCAGAAGATCGAGGCGGAGGTCGCAATCCCGATCCTCGAACCCCTGATCGCGAAGGGGCCGTAGTCGCTGAGTCGATGATCAGCTATCGGAGCTGGCCCGTGATGAGGTTGGCGACCTCGCCGCGGCCGAGCAGGTCCGCCCGCCGACGATGAGCCGGCTCGTTAGCGAGATGGAACGAGCCGGCGTCGCGCGCAAAGTGATCGACCGCGGTGATGCTCGTGTGGTGCGTGTGCACGCCACGCTGAGGGGCCTGTGTGCCCTGGCCCGCGGGCCGGCCATGCGCATCGAGGCCATCGCCGGCCTCTTGAGGCATCTCGATCCGGATGAGCTCGGCACGGTCGAGCGCGCCGTCGACACGATCGAGAATCTTCTCGGGCAACGCGCGGCATCCGCCCGGCGCTGACCGGTCTACCCTCATTGCAGGCGGAGGCCGTGCAGCTCAGCATCTACGACACCCTCCAGCGGCGCGTCGTCCCGCTCACCCCGCAGCGGACCGGCGAGGTGCGCATGTACACGTGCGGCCCGACGGTCTATCGCCCCGTTCACCTCGGCAACCTCCGTTCGTATCTGCTCGCGGATTGGCTGCGCCGGACGCTCGAGCATTTCGGTAACACCGTGGTCGCGGTCAAGAACATCACCGACGTCGGGCACATGCGCCAGGACGCGGTGGAACGAGGCGAGGACAAGGTCATCGCGGCGGCCCTGGCCGAGGGCAAGACGCCAAAGGAGATCGCCGAGTTCTACGAGACGCGTTTCCACGAAGACGAGCGTCGGCTCGGGATCCTTCCGGCGACGCACTTTCCGCGCGCCACCGATCACGTCCCCGAAATGATCTCCATCATCGAGCGGCTCATCGCCCGCGGGCTCGCCTACCAGGTTGAAGGCGCCGTCTATTTCGCGGTGAAGCGGTTTTCCGGCTACGGAAGGCTCTCCGGCAATGTCGGCGAGGCGCTGCGGCAGGGCGTGCGTGGCGACCTCGATCCAAAGAAGCGCGACCCAGCCGACTTCGCGCTCTGGAAGAAAGCCGAGGCCGGCCGCGCGCTGACGTGGGATTCACCGTGGGGCCCCGGGTTTCCGGGGTGGCACATCGAGTGTTCGGCGATGAGCACGAAGTACCTCGGCGAGCGTTTCGATCTGCACACCGGCGGCGTCGACAACATCTTTCCGCACCACGAGGACGAGATCGCGCAATCCGAGGGCGCGTACGGTCACGCCTCCGTCGGGCACTGGGTGCACGGCCAGCACCTCCTCGCCGACGGCGTGAAGATGGCGAAGTCGGCGCGCAACACCGTGACCATCGACGAGATGGTCGAACTCGGGATCGATCCGCTCGCCTTCCGCTATCAGTGCCTCCTCACGCACTACCGGACGCGCATGCAGTTTTCGCTGGGCGCGCTGCGACAGGCCGCCGAGGCGCTCGACCATCTTCGCCAGCGCGTGCGCCACTGGTCGCAGGTGCCGCAGGGCGATCCGACCCATACCGCGCTCGACCAACGCTGGATCGATCCCTTCGCTCGCGCGCTCGCCGACGATCTCAACCTTCCAGCGGCGGTCGCCTGGCTGCAGTCATGCGCGGTCGATCGCGCGATCTCGGACACGGAGCGCCTCGCGGTCTTCCTCGAAGCGGATAAGGTCCTCGGCCTCGATCTCGCCTCGGTCGCCGCCGAGCACGCGAAGGCGTCGAGGATCAGGCCGCCGATCGCGCCGTCATATCCCGCGGCGACCGTCGCGTCCCGGCGCGCGAGCGGAGGACGATCTCGTCGGCAAAAGAGCTGCCCGATCGCAGGGGCCAGCCTGCCTCGCGCTCGTGGACCGTCGGCATCGTCACGCGCGAGTACCCGGGCGATTTCGCGCGCTGTCTCGCCGGCGTACTCGCCTCGCTGCCGGCGGACGGCGAAGTCTTCATCGTCGACTCAGGTTCCGGAGATGAGGCGCAGCACGGCATCGCCGACATCGCCACGCGTGATGGTCGCGTCGAGGCCTACTTCGCCGATCGCGATCTCGGCGAGGGCGCCGCTCGGAACGCGCTCGTCCGCGTCGCGCGTGGCCGGATGGTCCTCATGCTGGATTGCTCAGTCGAGATCACGGGCGATCTCTTTTCCCCCCTGGCCGAGGTCCTCGCCGATGAGGCCGTCGGTCTTGCGGGACCGTGGGCCCTCCGCACCACCGACCTCAAGCACTTCGATGAGGTCACGAGCGGCGAGGCTGAGGCGGTGCAAGGGTATTGCGCCGCGGCGCGACGCGATGTCCTTCTCGAAGTCGGCGGCTTTGACGAGCGGTACCGCTTCTATCGGAATCTCGACATCGCGATATCGCTCGCCGCGCGGGAGCGGGGGTACCGCGTCGTCGCGCTCGGGGCGGACCGCGCACGGAGGCACGAACACCGCGTCTGGGAGTCGCTCTCCGAGGAGGAGCGCCTCAAACGGAGCCGCCGCAACTTCGATCGCATGTACCGGCGGTTTCACGGCAAGCCCGTCCTGGTCGGCGGGAGCAGGGGTTGACGCGCGGGCGGTTGATCCTCGTCGGATCGGGTGAGTTCACGCCGGCGATGGACGACCTCGATCGCGAGATCCTCGACGGGGTCGGGAAACCACGCGCGCGCGTCGCGATCGTCCCGACCGCATCCGGCCTCGAGGACACGCCGGAGAGTTGGGCCGAGCTCGGGAAGACGCATTTCGCGGCGCTCGGCGCCGACGTCGTCCCGGTCATGGTGTTGCGGCGTGACGATGCCCGCGAGCGCCGCTGGACCGAGGCCCTCGGGGACGTGGATTGGATCTACTTCTCCGGCGGGCGCCCGCAACACGCGATCAACGTGCTCGCCGGGACGCCGTTCTGGGACGAGGTCGTACGCCGACACCGGTCAGGTGCCGTGCTCGCGGGCGCGAGCGCCGGCGCGATGATGCTCGGTGAAAAGAGCTACGCCCCAGACGAGTTCGACGCCGCCGGGCTCCCCCAGCGCGTATCCGTGCGCGACGGACTCGGCGTTCTCGACGGCCATTTCGTCGTCCCGCACTTCGACCTGCTCGCGCAATTCCCAGCCGAGCGTATCCAGGCGTGGATCGCAGTCTGGCCCGAGGGTTTGCGCGGCATCGGGATCGACGAGGACACCGCGGTCGTCGAGGGAGCCGACGGCTGGAGAGTCTACGGACGCGGCCGCGCGGTCACGATGACCTCGTTCGACCGGCAACAGGTACACCCGGCAGGCACGCGCTTCGACAGCATCCCGATCCGTATCTGAGACCCAGCGCCCTGCACTCGTCCGATGGGCCTATGGCCGCGGGGCCATCCGGTCGGTAACGTTCCCATCGCTTGGTCACCTGGTCGCTCATCCTTGGGGCTCTCGCGCATCGAAGCGCTCTCGTGCGCCTCGCGACCGCGGCCACGATCGGTGTGATCGGCTTCGTCGTGGCCTGGACCGTCGCCTATGTGGTGCTGCCCGAGGGGGCGACGCGTTTCACGCTCGGGCTCCTGCCCGCTCTCGACGCGCGCGCGGACTCCACCGGCGTGGCGGCGACGCTCTTTGTTTGGAATGCCGGGTTCGGCTTCGGGGTCATCGCTCTCGCGAGCCTCTACAGCATCGGTCCGATCTCGCTCGCCTACTTCGCACCGTGGACGTGGCTCATACGGTTCGGCATCGCGCTCGGCACCAACTCCTTCGCCCTCGTCGCCCCGGGTGCGCGCATCGCGCCGCTCGACCTCCGCTCGATCGTCTCGCACGCGGGAATTCCAGAGCTCGTTGCGTACATCGTCCTCGCGACCGTGCTCGCCAATGCCTCGCTCTGGCGACAGCGCCGGATCACCGACCGACACCTCGTTCGTGTCCGGCATCTGCGGGACATCCGCCTCACGCCACTCGAGCTCTCGCTCGTCGCAGTCGCGTTCGTCCTTCTCGCGGGTGCCGCGCTCATCGAGACCTCGCAGATCGCGCGACTGCAGTCCCTGTAGAAAAACCGCCTCGCTAGACTCGGATCATGCAGAACGGCGAGCGCCGCCGTGTCGTGGTGACGGGTCTCGGCATGATCACCCCCCTCGGCTCGACGGTGGAAAAGACGTGGGACGGCGTCGTCGCGGGGAGGAGCGGGATCGGACCGATCACCCGCTTTGACCCGACGGGCCTCGAAACGACGATCGCCGGGGAGGTCCGCGACTTCGATCCGCTCGACTACATGGATCGCAAGGAGATCCGCCGCTCCGACCGCTTCGTGCACTTCGCCGTCGCGTCCGCCGGTCAAGCGCTCAAGTCGGCCCGTCTCGAGATCACGCCAGAGCTCGCGCCCCGGATCGGCGTCGCGTTCGGGTCGGGCATCGGCGGTGTCGAGACACTCGTCGAGCAGGTCCTCGTTCACGACAAGGATCCGCGGAAGGTTTCCCCGTTCCTGATTCCGATGATGATCATCGACATGGCGGCCGGCGAGATCGCGATGAAGTACCGCGCCAAGGGCCCGAACATGGGCCACGTTTCGGCCTGCGCGTCGAGCGCGAACGCCGTTGGCGAAGCGGCGGAGATCATTCGTCGCGGGCAGGCCGATGTGATGCTCGCTGGCGGAGCCGAGGCGGGCCTCATCAAGATCGCGATCGGGGCGTTCAACCAGGCACGTGCCCTCTCCACGCGGAACGACGCGCCCGAGAAGGCCTCGCGCCCATTCGACAAGGATCGCGACGGATTCGTCTTCAGTGAAGGCGCGGGCTGCCTCGTGCTCGAGGACCTCGAGTTCGCGCGGGCCCGCGGCGCGACGATCCTCGCGGAGTTCCTTGGCTACGGGATGTCGGCCGACTCGTACCACGTCACGGCGCCGCCGCCCGGGGGCGAGGGCGCGGTGCGCGCGATGCGCATGGCCATCGCGGACGCTGGCGTGAAGCCCGACGCGATCGGCTACGTGAACGCCCATGGCACGTCGACACAAGCGAACGATGGCGCCGAGACCGCCGCGCTCAAGACGGTCTTCGGCGATCACGCGCGCACGCTCGCGGTCTCGTCGACCAAATCGATGATCGGACACACGCTCGGCGCGGCCGGGGCGATCGAAGCCGCGCTCTGCATTCTCGGGATGCGAAACGGGGTCCTTCCACCGACGATCAATCAGGTCACCCGCGACCCCGAATGCGATCTCGACTACGTCCCGAACCGCGCGCGCAAAACGAAGGTCGACGTGTCGCTCTCGAACTCGATGGGGTTCGGCGGGCACAACGTCGCCCTCGTCATCCGTCGGGAGGCCGCCTGATGCCGGATCCCCGCAAGGTCCGCGCCGACGCGAACGCGCTCGTCGCGGAGCTTCTCGAGCGCCTCGCGCGCGACGAGGTCAGCGAGCTGGAAGTGAAGCGAGGCGGCGTCCGTGTGCGCGTCGCGAAGGATGGCGCGCGTGTCGCGGCGAGCGCCCCCGGCGCTTCCGCCCCCGCGCCGCACGTGCCGTCAGCGGTGCCAGCCCAGCCGGCGACGGAGCTGCCGACCGTCAATGCGCCGCTCACGGGGATCTTCTACCGGGCCTCGTCGCCTCAGACGGAGGCCTTCGTGCAGGTCGGTTCGAAAGTGGAATCTGGCGACGTCATCGGCCTGATCGAGGCGATGAAGCTCTTCAACGAGATTCGCTCGACGGTTTCGGGAAGGGTGCGCCGTATCTTCGCCGAGAACGGCCAGCTCGTGCGCGCACATCAACCCTTGCTCGAGGTCGAGCCGGTATGAGCGCAGCGCGCTGCGTCATCTGCGGCGTGCCGCTCGCCGAAGGGGCCATCCGGGTGCGTTACGAGGACCGCATCTATGCGTTCGACTCACCGAAGTGCAAACGCATCTTTCAGGAGAACCCGGATCGGTATCTGGACGCCACCGGCGACGTGCTCGAGGAGCCGCGCTAGGCGGAGGCTCGCTCCACCGCGGCGGTGATAACCGAGCGGATGAGGTTCGCGGGCATCCGATCGCTGACGTAGGCGATCGCGCGCATGAGCGGAGCGGGATCGCTCGCCCGGACCTGCACCGCGTAGACGACGGTAGGGACGCGGTCGGCAAGCTCCTCCACCACCGCCGCGTCCGCTTTTCCGTACGAGCTCAAGATGGCGAAAGGCGCGTCAGCCTCGACTTCCGACGGGTCCTCCACGCGAAACAGCGAGAAGGGCAGCTCGACCGACCGCAGAAGTCGGAAAACACTGCCGTACGGATCGACGACGGGGATCGCGACGTCCAGCGCCATGGCCATTTCGACGCCAGATTCGTGCGGACGCCGAATGGCGAGAACGCCCGGGCGGGGGAACAAGGTCCCCCGGTCGGACTAGTTGCTGGTCGGCCTAGTAGCTAACCGAAGCGATGCTGAAAAAGGTCGGGTTCTCTTTGTCCGTTTGAAGCACACGGTCGCCGGTCCCGTTCCTCCGCCAGACACGAACCGAATCCGCGTAGAAGCCGGTGGCGGCCCGCGCCAGGTACGCGATCGCACTCCCGTCCCAGGTCCACGTGGCCTCGTACGCGTCGAAGGGCAGGGTCGTGTCGCGTCCCGATCTGACGTTGAGGAGGTGCGTGCGGTACTCGTTTGGCATCGCGCCGGCGGTGGCGCGTGTCGCGACGTAGAGGAGCTCATCGAGCGATGCCGGATTCCATCGCGGATCCTGAACTGTCAAAGGGGGGCACCGTTCTTTTGTGTCGAGGACCGTCCGCTCCGAACCAGCGGCGTCGTCGAGGCCGATCAGCGCGGTCGACGTGCCGTCGCACGCCCCCGTTGCGATCGCGATCTGGGGTACTGCCGCGCGCCAGATCGCGAAGGCTCTGTAGGCTGCGGTCTCGGCCAGCCGCCGCACGACCCGGCCGGTCCCCGCGTCGACGAGGGCGATGCCTTCCTGGGCGGCGACGATCACGGTGGACCCGTCGGGTGACCATTCAACGGCCTGCCGCGCGTAGCCGACGCGCGCGAGCTCCCTCACCGCCCCACCTGCCGACGAGACCACAAAGATTGCCTCCAGTGGCGGCACGACCTGGTCGAACGGGAGGAAGTCCACGAAAGCGATCTGCGAACCGTCTTTGCTCCATGCCGGGAAATATCCCGAAACGCCGAGGGGCCGCGCTTGGCCTGACACTATGTCGACCACTACTAGGCGTCCGCCGACCGAAATCACCATGTGTGTGCCGTCGGGCGAGAACTGACGTCGCAGGTATGGCGTGGTGTCGAAGATCGCCTCGGGTATGCCGCCGAGCGATACGTCGTACGCAAAAGCCAGTCGCGGCGCACCGGTGTCCAGCGGGATCGCCCAGATCTGCACTTCCGCCCAGATGTTGTGGGGGTAGGGCACCTGCTTACCGACGAAGATCCAGTTGCCCGTCAGCTTTCCGAGCGCATTCGCTCGTATTTCTCCGGCGGGGCCGGGCGTGCGCGAGGGTGACTCCGATGTGGCGGGTGCCGTGGTCGCGCTGGGACGCGGTTCGGGGCTCGGGCTCCCGCTCGGCCTTGGCTCGTTTGCCGGCGTCGGACTGAGCGTCGCCGGGATCGTGGACTGTGTAGGGGAAGAGCCCGCTGACTGGTCGGGTGCGCAACCGGCTGCCAGGATCGCAAGCAGTCCGATCGCAACTACTGGTAACGACAGACGCGGTCGTCGCTTCACAGAGACATGGTGCAGGCGGGATTGGTGGTCGGGCTAGGGGGCGCCGCCCAGGATCGTGATCGCTACCAGAGCGATAGAGAGGGCCGACGCACCCACGGCGGTCCCGATGCCGACCATTTGCGAGAACCGGCCGTTCGCGTGCTCGCCCATGATGCGGCGGTCGCCGGCGAGCATGAGGATGAACACCAGCACGATCGGCAGGAGCAGGCCGTTGACGTTCTGCGAGACGAGGATGACGGGGATGAGGGGCACGCTCGGCGAGAGCACGATGAGCGCGCCGACCACGACCAGAAGCGTGAAGAGGCCCATGAACACCGGCGCCTCGCGGAAGTTCTTGCTGATTCCCGACTCCCATCCGAACGCCTCGCAGATCGCGTAGCTCGTCGAGAGCGGCATGATCGTCGCGGCGAGCAGCGAGGCGCCAAAGAGGCCCACGCCAAAGAGGAGTTGGGCCTGCTGGCCGGCGAGCGGAAGAAGCGCACGTGCGGCGTCGGCGGCCGAATCGACATGGACGCCCGCCGGATGCAGCACCGCGCCCGCGACGACGACGATGAAGAAAGCGTTTAGCCCGGTGAGTATTGCGCCGAGCAGGACGTCGACGCGCTCGAATCGGTACTGCTCCTTGTCGATCCCTTTGTCGACGACCGACGCCTGTATGTAGAACTGCATGTAAGGCGTGATCGTCGTGCCGACGAGCGCCAGGGCCGCGATGAGCGCGGCTTGTTCCACCGGCAGCGTGGGAATCACCGAATCGCGGACGACGTCGCCCCAGGGAGGTCCGACGATGAACGCGCTGATCGGATACGCGATGTAGGCGAGCACCAGGACGAAGAGCGCACGCTCGACGATGCGGTAGCTGAAGAACACCACGAGCACCCAGATGAGGACGGCCGCGATCGGCACCGAAACGATCCGCTGCACGTGGAAGAGCTCGAGGCTCGCCGCGATACCGGCGTACTCGGCGACGATGTTGCTCCCGTTAGCGACGAGGAGCGCGAGCATCGCGACGATCGTCCAACGCACACCGAAGCGCTCGCGGATCAGGTCGGAGAGTCCCTTGCCCGTGACCGCACCCATCCGCGCGCACATCTCTTGGATCACGAGCAAACCGGCTGTCGAGAGGAGCAGGAGCCAGAGCATCTCGAAGCCGTAGTGCGCCCCGACAGCCGTGTACGTGGTGACGCCCCCGGCGTCGTTGCCGGCGAACCCGGTGATGATGCCGGGGCCCATGACGGCGAGGAACGCGAGGATCGACGCGCGGCGAACGCGAGCGCGGCGACGGACCGCGGCGGCGGTCCTGATCACCTAGCGATCGACCGGAGCGACCTCTTTTTCCAACCGCGCGGGAGCATGAGCTCGACGACGTCGTCGACGGTGACCGTCCCGAGGAGTTTGCGCCGTGCATCGACCACGGGCAGCGCGAGCAGGTCGTACTTCGCGATCAGCGCGGCGACCTCCTCCTTCGGCGTCTCCGCATCCACCTTCAGGACGTTCGGGTCCATGATCTCGCTCACCTTTGTATCGGGCGGCGCGACGACGAGGTCGCGGAGCGACAGGACACCCTCGAGCTTCCCCTCGCCGTCGACCACGTAGAGGTAATAGGTAAGCTGCGGATCGGGCTTCTTCGCGCGCAGCTCGTCGATGGCCTTCGCGGCCGTGAGCTCTCTGGGGAGCGCAACGAAGTCTGTCGTCATGATCCCGCCGGCCGAGTCCTCGGAGTGGGTGAGGAGCTCCTCGACATCCTTTGCCTCTTCCTTGTCCATGAGCTCGACGAGCTCATCGCGCCGCTCCTCGGGCAGGTCCTGCAGAAGGTCCGCGGCCTCGTCGGGGTCCATCTCCTCGAGGATGTCGGCGGCGCGCTCCTCCGGCAGGTCGCTGACGATCGCGGCCTGCATCTCTGGCTCGACCTCCTGCAGCGCTTCGGCCGCGGTCTCGAGGTCGAGCTGCTGGAAGACCGCGATGCGCTCGTCGGCGGTCATCTCCTCCACGATGTCGGCGATGTCCGCCGGGTGCAGGAGCGCGAGCTTCGTGTGCGGGATCGTGAGACGCACCGCGGCGGTCTTCGCGGGGGTGTCGTTGGCGGGCTCGAGCGTCTCGACGAGGTGCCACGGGATGATGCCGCGCGGGAGCCGCCGACCGGCGAGCCCGGCGACGCGCTCGGCGACAGCCTCGGCCCCGACCCGGCGGAGGAGACCACGGAGGCCCACGTCGGCACCCACCAGGCGCAGCTGACCGTCGACCTCGGAGAGCTGAAGATCGTTCACGCGTACGACTTTGGCGCCGTGCGTGTCGACGATCTGCTTGTCGAGGAGGTCGCGGGCGAGCCGAAGGGCTTCGCTCGGAAGCTGCGCGTCGGGGGTCGTCTCAAGGCGGTTACGAAGGCGGAAGTGACCGATCTCCTGCGCGAGATCGCCCCAGCGCAGGACCTTCTCGCCCGACGGCGTCGAGATGATCGCCCACTGCGCGGCCGGGAATTGCCCGTGCGGCACGACCGCGATGTCCGCGAGCTTACCCACCTCGTTGCCGTTCGGCTCGATAACCCTGCGGTGCTGTATTTCCGACAGGTACGGCACGACGCCGGAAGCGTAACCGGTACAATTCATATATCCCAGAGCGCCCGACCCGGGCGTACCCTCACGCGTTGGAGGAACACCCCGTGCCACAGATCACCGATGCCGGTCTTCGCGCGCGCGCACTTGCCGACCAGGCCACCGCCGCGGCGCTTGAGGCGGACTGGCCGCGCGCCGCGGAGCTGAACCAAAAGCTCGTCGATGCTTCACCGGATGACGTCGAGGCCCGCAACCGGCTGGGCCGGGCGCTCCTCGAGCTCGGCAGGCTGGATGAGGCCAAGGCTGCTTTCGCCGAGGTCCTCAGGATCGAGCCCTACAACTCCATCGCCCTCCGCGGCAACTCGCGCGTCGCGACCCTGCAGGAACACAAGACCAAACCGTTCACGACGACGACCAAGACGCAGCCCCGCCTCTTCATTGAGGACATGGGAAAAACGGGGATCCTCCGCCTGATCAATCCGGCTCCCACCCACGTGCTCGCGAAATACAGCCCGGGTGCGGAGTGCGAGCTACGCGAGCAGGAAGGCCTTCTTGCGGTCCATGCGCGTGACGGCGAGCTCATCGGATTCCTGGAGCCGAAGGTCGGGCGCCGCCTGATCGACCTCCTGCGCACTGGCAACCAGTACGTCGCCGCGATCGTGAGCAACGATCCCGCGAACGCGCGGGTGGCCATACGCGAGGTGTTCTCGAGCCCTGAGAACGCGAGCCGCATCTCCTTCCCCGGCCACCACCGCTCCGCGGAGACGAAGGAGCGCGCCTACGTCCGGGGCACCTTCTTCCGCGATGGCGGGGAAGAGATCGAGGAAGAGGCCGAGGAGGTCGAAGAGGAAACCCCGGTCGCCGAGGAAGTGCTCGAGGAGGCCGAGGTCACGGAAGAGCCGCTCGCCGTCGACACCGAGGACGACGACGATTCGGAGGACGAAGCCGAAGAGTGAGCGGCGCGTTCGCGCGCCGCGCGCTTGGACCCGTTGTGGGTCTCGCGTTCCTCTCGGCTTGCATCGACTCCACTCCGCCGCCGAAGAGCACGGTCTCGAACGACGTCGAAGGCGCACCCAGGCTCGCGCGTGACGCCGGTGCCGTGCTCCTTCAGGTATCCGCCTATGACTACGGCCTTGCCGGTGCGCTCGGCGGAGCGCAAACGCGCACCGTCGCGGCGTCGCGATACGGCGCCGTCATGCGGAACACCGCGAAGACGATCTCCGCGTTCAACGCCACCGTCCTCGCCGGGACGCTCGATCGCGCAGGCCCGATCCGCGAAAAGCTCGTGCCGCTCGCCGATGGACTCACCGACGTGGCGCGCGACGGCGAGACCTACGCCGATGGCGGCGACCCGACCGCGTTCGCCCGCGTGATCTCCGACGTCACCGCGGGGTGGCAGCGCCTTCGCGATCTCTCGACGGTCCTGCCCAAAGATGACGTTCTACAAGGCACGATCGCGCGCGGCATGTCGTTCGTGGTGAGGAGCACGTCGTCCTCGCAATCCACGATCACGACCGGCCCGTACGCGACCGCGGCTGAGGCCAAGCAGGCGCTCCAGCGCATGGGCTCGCCACTGAACGGGTCGTTCACCCAGATCGCTCCGTTCATCGTGCGCATCGGGCCATACAGCGATCGCGCCGCCGCGGACACGGCGAGCGCCGGCCTGACGAAGCAGGGAGTCACGAACATCGTCACCGACGCCGCGTCGTTCACGTTTGCCCGAAGCGGACCGCTCCCGGACGCGGAGCTCTGGCGCGAGCCGTCGCGCATCCAGGAGGTGCGTGCGACCTCGCGACGGATCGCTGTGAGCTCGGACGGGGCGTGGCTTCTCGCCGGTAGCGACGACGGCTATGCCGCGCTCTTCGATCCAAAGGGGAAGCTGACGGCGCTTCCCCAGGGCTTCGCCGGCATGAGCGTGCTCCAGTTCTCCGACGGCGGAAACGAGCAAACCTTCGCGGTCGGCGGCCAGGTTGTCACCTTCCTCGCCGTCCCATCAGGAAAGAACATCGGCTCCGGCATGCGGTTCACCGGCGCGGCCACCCAGATCCTGTTCGTGTCCTCGACGCGCGTCTTCGTGGCGGCCTCGGCAGGCGCCACCGGCCTTCCGGGTGGCGGTCCGGGGCTGATCGGCGGTCGTGCCGCGGACGGCGAGGTCATCGGCGATCCGTTCCCGATCGTGACGCCCGCCGCCGGCGCCCGGATCGCCGCGAGCGACGCCGGGGACGTCTACGTCGGCACCACGAGCGGCGGCGCATTCGATGTGGAGGTCTTCCGCCCGGGTCGGGACTCCGAGCTGGCGGCGGTGGCGCGCGTCGCCGGAGCCGGGGTCGCACTCGCGGTCGATCGGTCCGCACGGTTCGCGGCGGCCGTCACCGATCAGGGCACCTACCGCTTCGCCCTTGCCGATCCGCAGACCCTGACCAGGGTCGCCGGGGTTGTACGCGATGTCGCCTTCGCGCCGGACGGCACTCTTTACGCGCTCGATCAGACCTCGCTCCTCGCCTTCGGACCGGACGGAGCGCTCCGGTGGACGGCTCCGCTCGTCGACGGAAGGCGGCTCGTCGTGGGAACGCGCGCGGTCGTGCTCGACGGCACCGACAAGGTCCTCGCATTCGATCCGGCTGACGGTTCGGCCGACGAGCTGGGCGCAGGCGGAGCGATCAGCGACCTCACCATGTCGCGTGACGGCCGCGTCGTCGGGGTCATCGTGGACGCGAGGAGGGCCGTACTCTTCACACTGCCTTGAGCCAACCAGAGCGCGTCCGCTCCATGGTCCCGCTCGAGATCATTCCTCTTCCCCGTCCGCTTGACCGATTCGGCACCGCCTTTCCCTCCGCGCTCGCGGATATCTACACGAACGCGTACGCGCCGCGGCGCGGGGTCGTCCTCGACCCGCTCGCCTATCCCTGGTCCGCTGCCGACGCCGCCGAGCGCGCCGATCGACGAGGCGTCGCGAAGTCCCGTGAGCCCCTCGGCGAATGGGCCCGACGGGTCATCGCGCTCGCGCCGGCGGGCGACGAGATCCTCGCCGCGCTCGATCGCGTGGGAGAGAGCGCGCTCGTCGGCACTCCGCATCGCGTCGCGATGCGCGAGCTTTACGGCTCGACCTGCGCGACCTGCCGTGGTCCGGTGATCGTCGAAGCCTTCCTCTGGGAGCGCGACGCGCCGGTGCCCACGAAGAAGGCGTTCCGCTGCGGCATCTGCGCCCGCGAAGGGCGCGCGCTCCTGATCGAAGCCACGAACGACGACGACGCCGAATCGAGCCAACGGCTCGACGAACGCGGCATGGCGTACTGGCAATTCGTCGAGCGGTTCGGGCCCGACCCGAACGCGCAAGCGCTCGGCGAGACGACCGCCGCCCTCTACACGCCGCGCAATCTGACCGCGCTCATGGCGACGTTGCGCGCCGTCGAGACCGCCGTGCCGGCTTCGCCGATCCGCGACGTCCTTCTGTTGTGCGTGCTCGAGATCCTCATCGCGGGCAGCCGCCTGAACACGCTCTCCGGACGCGGCGCGCCTCTTCGTGTCGAGAAGGGTCGCGCCCGTCGGTCGCACGCGTCGCAATCGCGCGAAGCGAACGTCTGGCTCGAGTTCGACCGGACCGTGCGCGAGCTCGTAGCCTGGCTTGCGCAGCATCCCTCGCCGGCTCGTCCGCGGTCGGCCACGCTCGCGCTGGATACGGGCGACGCCGATCTCGTGCTCTGCCAGGCCCCCGTCGAGGACTTCCTCGGTGGGTGGAGCGCCGTCGCGGCGGTCGCCCTTCTCGGCATCCGCGGCACGAAGCCCACCGATGCCGGCGAGGGACGCGTCGTCGGGCGAGAGCGCTTGCTGCGGACGATGCGCGCCGGGCTCATCGACGGTCATCGCGGATCGCGCCCCGACGCACCGGCCGTCGTCTACGTGCCGCACGCCGACCTCGTTACGATTGCCGCGGTCGCCCTGGCCGGTGCCGGTGCCGGTTATCGCCTACGCGGGATCACCTACCAACGCGACGCGCTCGCCACCGCGGTGGCGAGCGGGACCGGTGCGGCGGCGGTCTGCGATTTCGACCGTGATGTCCCGCTCCTCCGTGATCAGGGCGCGGCCGACGCAGCTGCGATCGAGGACGCGATCCGTGCTGGAGTGCGCGAAGTCATCCGCTCGCGCGGCGAGCCCGTGGCAACCGACCGCGCGGCGGTCGCCGCACTCGAGTCGCTTGCCGCCCGCAAGCTCCTCGCCCCGCTGACTCTTGCGCGCGCGGGTGGCGTCTCGGAGCTCGAGGTGTTCGTCGACCACTTCCGCTCAGCGCTCGCCGACGCGACGCGATCGGGCATCGTGCGGATCGAGCTCGATGGCGCCGCAGCGGAACACGCGCACGATACGACCGTCTACTCGCTCGCCGAGCCGATCGATGCGACCCCGCTCGACGACCGCATCGAGTGGGGAGTCTGGGGACTTCTCTCGGCCTCCAAGGAGATCGAGACGCGCCAGCTGCTCCGGCGTGCCTACGGCCTGTTCCGCGATGTCGAGACGCCAGACCGCGAGCTCGTCGAGCGATGCATCGCGGCCTACGGACATCAAGGCGACGACGGACGCTGGCGCCTCCGCGATGAGGACGCCCTTGTCCGCCGGCAAGCGGACCAAACGCTCCTCGCCGTGCAGCTGGTCGACGCGGGGCGACGGCTCGGTTTCAAGGTGCACGTCGGCCGCGACCTCGAGCGGCGCGCGCTCCCGGAAGCGCATCTTCACCGCGGGGCGGTACTGGGCGATCTCATGACCGAAGCGGAGCGCGCGTCGGACATGTCCGGCGACTCGCGAATCCACTCCGACGCCCTCGATTACATCGACTGTGTCTGGTACGACAAGGGCCGGATGGTCTTCCTCTGGCAGCTCGAATGGACGGCGCGTCTCCATCGGAGCGTGGTTGCCCTTGGCGAGGCCCTTCCGGACGAAGACCGGATCTTCCGTTTCTTCGCCATTGCCGACGAGCGCCGAAGCCTCGCGGAGTTCAAGCTACGGCGCGCCGCCGCCACGGCCGAGGTGGTTCGACGGCGAGGCTGGCGCTTCGTAAAGTGGGGGCCGCTACGATCGTGGGCAACACAGCCGGATGTGGCGCTGGACTTGCTCGAGCCGGTCCTGGGCCTCTCTCCCGAGGTGGAACAAACCGGCCAGCAACTGGCGTTTAGGTGGTGACAGGAGGCATGTCAATGTCCAAGCCACAGGTAGTGAGCGACCAGAACTTCGAGGCGGAAGTCATCAAATCCGACACTCCGGTGCTGGTCGATTTCTGGGCGGCCTGGTGTGGCCCCTGTCGCATGGTCGCTCCCGTCCTCGAAGAGATCGCGACCGAGCAGGGCGAGAAAGTGAAGATCGCCAAGCTCGATGTCGACGCCAATCCGATCACGGCCGGTCGCTTCGGAGTCCGCTCGATCCCGACGATGATCCTGTTCAAGAACGGGCGCGAGGCTCAGCGCGTTGTCGGCTACATGCCGAAGGAAAAGCTCCTCCAGCAGATTCAGCCCCACCTCACCGGAACCGCCGCGGCTTAACGCGGCGCCCCGCGATGACCATCGTTCTCCGGCCGCGCGCGTCGCTGTTCCACGCCGAAGGAGGCTGGTTCAGCGCGAACTGGCACTTCAGCTTCGACCAGTACTCGGACGAGGCCAACATGGGAATCGGTGATCTCCGCGTCTTCAACGACGATCGCCTCGTTCCGGGAGCGGCATGGCCGATGCACCCGCACCGCGACATCGAGGGCATCACCTACGTCGCCGAGGGCACGTTCGAACACGCGGATTCGCGCGGCAACGGCGGCATCCTTCATCCGGGCGCGGTGCAGCGCGCGACGCTCGGATCGGGGATGCAGCACTCCGAGCGGAACGCCTCCAAGACCGAGCCGATGCGTTTCATCCAGATGTGGATCATGCCCTCGCGTCGCGGGCTCGACCCGAGCATCGAGCAGCGCGAGTTCGCATTGGAGTCGCGGCGGAATGTGCTGAAGCCCGTCCTCGTACCCGCGCCCGGGTTCGGCGGCGACGGCGCACCGAAGGCTGGCGATGCGGTGACCGTCCACCAGGATGCGGCGGTGTACGCCGCCGTGCTGGACGCAAGCAAAAAGGTCCGTCACACGTTCCGCCCCGGGTTCGGTGGGTATCTTTTCGTGGTGCACGGCTCGCTCGCCCAACCCAGGCTGGACGAGGGTGGGGCGGCCAAGATCCTCGAAGAAAAGGCCCTTGAGCTTGAAGCCGGTCCGACCGGCGCCGAGGTCCTGCTCGTGGAGACGCGCACCCGCCCCGCCTGAGCGTCAGCTGCAGTCGTTACGGCTTTGCGCCACCTGAGGCCGTAGCGGCCCTCTACCGTTCGCGTTCACAGATACGCGGCCGCGGCATGCGCGCCGGCGGCAGGAGGGAAGCCACAAGATGCGCGAATACCAAAGCGGGAGCGACGGGGCGGGTAACGCGACGTTCGGCCCAGGGCTGGTTTTCGAAGGAAAGCTGAGTTTTCAGGGTCAGGTCCGGTTCGACGGGACGTTCACCGGGGAGATCACAACCGACGACCTCCTGATCATCGGCGAGACCGCCAAAGTCTCCGCCGACATCACCTGCGGCTCGGTCGTGATCAATGGCGAGGTCAACGGAAAGATCAAGGCTCGCGACTCGGTCGAGCTCCGTGGACACGCCCGTGTGAAGGCCGATCTCGCGACGCCGTCCCTCGTCATGGACAAGGGTGTGGTGTTCGACGGCTACTGCAACATGATGGACAAGCGCGACGTCGTACCGCTCGTGACCGGCGAAGAGCGCCGGAAGTCGTGGCAGTCGGGTCGCGGCAAGCACCAGGGTCGCGCCAACCGCGAGGTCGAGTCACAGCCGGCGGATCTCTCGGCGCAGTGATGTAACGCGCGTGCTGAATACGTCGGCACGCGCGTGCCTATGTCGGTGTGATGAGCTTCACCGCGATCAATTCTTGCGTCGCCCAAAGCACCAGTCGCTCGCAGCGGTCCGCGGCGTCCTGCGCATCTTTGCGACTGGCGGGTTTGTCTTCGTACTCGACGCGGTTCTTCTGATTGATCAACGCGCGGAGCTGATTCGCCTTGGTGCGGTACTCGCTTGAGTTCCTTCCGACCTCCTCCAAAAGAGCCGCCGCCACCAGGTGGTTCGGATCTCCCGAACGCCGTCCACCGATCCCTATGCAGACAGCGTCGGCTGTGCTGATCCCGGCGTGGACGGCGCACAACACGGTCGAGTCAAAGCGGCCGTCTTGAAGCTGCTGCACCGCGCTCTCGCAGAACTGCTTGGCCTTCGTTAAGAACAACGGGGCTTTGTGGCGGGCAGTGACGATGACCTTGACCTTAGGCATGCGCGGACTCGTCTTGCGGTGGCAATATCCGGATGCCCTCTTTGGCGATGCGACTCCATAGGTCACGCCCCGCGCCTCCTTGGACTCGACGGCGCAGAGGCTTGGTGCTGAAATGGACGCTCAGATCGCTGCCGAAACGCCGGCGGACTTCATCGGCGAGATCGAGCGACGCCGCTTCGGCTGCGGGCGCGCTGGAAGGCGAAACGACCACTGCCAAGTCGATGTCGCTCCCCGAATGTGCCTCGCCCCTGGCGAAGCTCCCGAAGAGGTATGCCTCCTGAACTCCCTTCACGACCACGGGTAGGCGTGTACGAAGGTAGCGCCGGAGCTCGGCGTCGACCTCCGCCTCTTGCCGGAAGAGCTCATGGACGAGGCCGTAGAGGAGATGAGCGCGATTCAGTTGGTATAGGTCCGCCCGCCCGGCGCGCTGCCGGCTCGTGACGCCGAGCTGCGCAAGCGAAGACAAGACTTCCGAAGCGCGCGGGTGAGTGACCCCGGCGCGGCGCGCGAGATCACGTACGCTCATGCCAAGGCCCTCCGGGATTGCGTCAAGGGCGCGCAAGATCCGGATGTGGCTGCGGCTGGCGAGCACGTCATCGAGCGCGGCGGCGGTTCGCATAGGGCCCACTTTCGGCTATGGAACGTTTAATTACCATATGGTACTAAAAGGTTCCATAACGCGAAACCGTCACCGGATCCTAGGTCAGTTCCTCTGAGCGAGGATCGCTTCGTAGCTCTCCGGATCCGTCGCGCCCTCGGAATTCACCAGCGCGATGCGCGAGTCGGAGGTGATGCCGAGTCGCGAGCGAATCGTCTTGTCTGAGCATGCGATCCGCGCGCCGGCGAGCCCGGCGGCGCCAGACGCGCCGGCGATGACGCCCGCTCGCGCGAGATCTCGCACGGCGCTCGCCGCCTCATTGTCGGTGACCACGAGGACGGCGTCGGCACCGGCCAACAGAACCGGCCACGCGACGGCCGACACGCTCTGACAGCGGAGGCACGCCATCACGGTCGGTACGTCGGCCACCGATCGTGGCGCGCCCGAACTGAGCGATTCTGCGATGGCGTTCGATCCTTCGGGTTCGACGATGACGACCTTCGCTCGGCTGGAGACACGGCGCAGACTCGAGACGCCGGCCGCCGAGAGACCGCCGACGCCCGCCTGCACGAACAGAAAGTCCGGCACCTCCACAAGCTCGCTGAGGAACTCCTCGAAGAGCGTGCCGTACCCGACCATGACATCGCTCGCGAAGGCGCGCTCGTCCGGGGTGGCGTCGTCTCCGACCGTGTCCGGGCAGTACCAGTAACCTCGCGCCCGAGCCGTCGCTCGCGCCGCCGCGACGGCTTCGTCGTAGCTGCCTTTGACGAGCTCCACGCCGGCACCATGACCGGCGATCGCAGCGACGCGGCTGACCGCGCTGTCGGCAGGGAGGAAAACGACGCATCGGCATCCGAGAGCCTCGGCCAGGGCCGCGACAGCGCGCCCGTGGTTTCCATCACTGGCCGTGCAGAGAGTCGGTGGACCCAAACCGGGGGCAAGCGTGCGCAGCTCATGGAAAGAGATGAGCGTGTCCGGCGAAAAGCCCTTCATGTGCTTGACGCGTTCGTGGAGCGCCCACGAGCTGCCCAGGACCTTAAACGACGGAAGTCCGAAGCGTTCCTGCTCGTTCTTCACGGCAATCCGCGCGACCGTGCAGCTCTCGGCCACCTGCGGCAGATCGACAACGGGCGTCGTGGCGTAACCGGGCATCGTGCGGTGAAAGCGCGACGAGCCCGTCCCGCCTCTCCACGCCCCGACGTAAGCCGCATCGCGGTGCGGGTTCGTAACCAGGCGCCTCGTGCCCATGCCGATGACGATATTCGGGCTGCTCTGAGACTCCGCTTGCACCTGCGACACCCGATCCCCGCGTAGCGTCGCGCCTGCAGTTATGCGACGTGTGCTCACAGGAATCCTGGGCGTGGCGATCGGGCTCCTCCTGGGCGCCTCCATCATTCGCGCTGCGCCCGCGCTCGACCCGCGCTGGCAGACGGTGGGCGTGGCGCACGAGACACCGCTCGTCGACCGCCTGACGCGGAGCGAAAGGGCATCGCTCCTTTTCGTCCCTGATTCGGTCACGAGCGAACCGACAGCGCTCGCAACCCTCGTCATGGTCCTCCCAGGCCTCGGCGCCGATGGCCGCGGCCTCGCGGAAGAGTTCGTGGCGGCCGCCGAAGAACACCGCTGGCTGCTGCTTGCGCCAAGCCCCGACTACGATCCGATCGGGAGCGAGAGCCTGAGCCTTGCCGATCTGCGGGTCGACGAGTCGCTCGTCGCTCTCACTGACCAGGTCATGGCGCACTCGCAATTCCACGTCGCGCCCGCCATGGATCTGGTCGGATTCTCACGCGGTGCCCAGAGCGCGCACCGGTTCGTACTCCGCCATCCCGAGCGTGTCGCCGCGCTCGCGAGCCTCTCGGCCGGCACCTACACCATGCCCTCGAACTCGGAGCCCTATCCGTACGGCATCGGGAACTTCGCCCTCTGGAACCATCAGAACCCATTCGACGTGGTTGGCCTGCGACGGGTGCGCGTCTTCGTCGGTGTGGGCGGCGCCGACGCGAATCCTGCCGACGTCGCGCGTGACTGGGACGCCGTCGGCGGCACCACCCGGCTCGAGCGCGCCACGCGTTTCGCGCAGGCGCTGCGCCAGCTCGGCGTCCCGTCACGTTTCCAGGACTACCCCGGCGTCGGCCACGTGTTCGTGCCTGCAATGCGGGCAGACGCCATCGCGTGGTTCCTAGGCGCCTCCTGAGTCGCGTACATACACTCGGTGCGCGGGTTTCTTCGGAAACTCACCTGAGAGTGCGGGGGCTCCGGTGAGTCCCTCGGTCTTCAAAACCGTTGACGGGGCGTAGAACGTTCCGTGGTGGGTTCGACTCCCATGCACTCTCGCCGAACGTGACCTCAGAAGACCTCGCCCCCGAGCTCGAGACCGAAGCGCTCGACGAGGCCGCGGCCGCCGAGCCCGGCCGCACCTCGGCGTGGTCGGCGCTCGAGCACCGCGACTTCCGCCTCTTCTGGATCGGTCTCGTCGTCTCGAACATCGGGACGTGGATGCAGCAGTTCGGCCTCGGCTGGCTGGTGGTCCAGCTCGCGATCAAGGACGGCGTCCCGCAGCTCGCGCCCTTCTACCTCGGGCTCGTCGGACTATCGCGCGCGCTGCCCGGGCTCGCGTTCGGCCTCTTTGGCGGCGTCGTCGCGGATCGCGCGGACCGCCGACGCCTCTTGCTTCTCACACAGTCGAGCGCGGCGGTGTCCGCTGCGGTCCTCGCGATTCTCGCGATCTCGAATCAGATCAACATCGTCGAGGTCGTTCTGATCAGCGCGCTCAACTCGATCATCTTCTCGTTCGATGCGCCGACGCGGCAGGCGATGGTGCCGCGTCTCGTCTCCGACAGACAGCTCATGAGCGCCATCGGACTGAACTCCGCCGCGTTCAACGGCGCGACTCTGGTGGGTCCGCTCGTTGGCGGCGTCCTCATCATCCCTTTCGGGGTGGGCGGTCTCATGCTCATCAACGCGTTCTCGTACCTTGCGATCGTCGCGGCTCTCTTGCTGATGCGTCCTCAACCGGTGATCGCTTACGGTGCTCGGCTCTCGCTTCTCGAATCCATCCGGGAGGGCCTCTCGTTCATCCGAGGCGATCCGGTGTTGCGGTGGGTCGTTGCACTGAGCGTCGCGACGGCGCTGTTCACGCGGCCGTACATCCAGCTTCTGCCGGCGGAGGCGCAGCTCCTCGGCGTCGGCGCGATCGAATTGTCGTGGCTCCTCGCTGCCTCTGGCGCGGGTGCGCTCGGCGGTGCGCTCGTGACCGCCTCGCTCGGTGGATGGAAGCACCGCGGCGCACTCCTGGTCGGTGCGGCATTCGCGCACGGCACGCTGCTCATCTTCTTCGGATTGCAGCACACGGTCGCCGGCGCGCTTGTCTTCGTTGGGCTCACGAGCCTCGCGGTCATGGTCTACCTCGGTATGGCGAACACACTCATGCAGACCCGAGCGCCTGACGCCCTGCGGGGTCGCGTCATGAGTGTCCAGACGATGGTCTTCATCGGTTTCATGCCGCTCGGGCAGATGCTGCTCGGATCGGTCGGTACGCTCGTCGGGATCAACAACGCGTTTCTTGTTGGCGGCGTGCTGGTGACCCTGCTTGCCGCATATGCGGCGCTCCGCGTGAGCGCGCTACGTGAGGCCGTAGCGACAGTCCGACCGGGTCCGGCGACGAGCTCCTAGGTCGGGCGAGGGCGGACGGAAGGGATCTTCGGGACCACGGCTTCGCCACCCTTGCGGCCGACGAGCTTGCTGAGTCCGAGCCGGTCCGCATAGCAGTGCGCGCAGACCATCGCGTCCCCGACGGTCAACTGGATGTAGGCGTCGGATCCGCAGTCTGCGCAGCGTCCTGGTGCCGGTCCCTTCATCGAAAGAGGGGGGTGCACGATTACGGCCATTGGATGAGCTCTCGGGGCCCGATTGACAGGGTCTGAGGCGCGGAGTAGGGTGGTAGAACATTCGTTCTAACCACCTGGATGTGGCCAGCACAGGGTGAATCGGACGGTTCGCGAACGATCGAGGGGAGCGACGTGGCGGAGAACCGACTGGCCGGTGCCATCGCGCGCATCGAAGGACGCTTTGGCGTACATGCGCTTGCGCGCGGCGGTACAAGCGAGCGTCATCGCGACGATGTCCTTATCGCAACAAAATCGTCACTAGATCGTGTCATTGGCGGCGGCCTTGTCCCTGGCGAGCCGGTCGCGTTCATCGGTCCACCGAGCGTTGGAAAGCTTTGCCTCGCCCTCCGCGCGACCGCATCCGCGCAAGCGCAGGGCGGGATGGCGGCCTGGATCGATCCGACGGCCTCGTTCGATCCGCTTGCCGCACAGCGCGCGAACGTTGATCTCGAGCGGCTCGTCATCGTGCGCGCGCGTGGCATGGGCGTCGCATTGGCGACGGCCGCGGCGCTGCGCAGCGAGGGATTCCGCCTCGTCGTCGTTGACGTCGGCGACCCGGCGTTCGGTGGGACGAATGTCGACGACATCGCACCGGCGCTCCCGGCGGTCCGCGGATCGCCCGCCGCCCTTCTCGTTGTAGCGGGTGAGCCTGGGCGACGCGTCGCGATCCCGACCTTCGTCTTCGAACGCATCGCCTGGGAGCGTCGCTTCGATCGCACCGTGGGGTGGTCATTCGCGGTGGGGCGCGCCCACACGAACGATCGCGCGCTCTTCTGCGTCACGTCGCTCGAGGGTGCGCTGGCCGACCTCGGCACCCGCGGCGATCTCGCCACGGTCGCGGTTTGAGAGATCCGGTCACGCTTGCGATCGTCGCGACCGACGCACCGGAGCTACACGGTCGATTGCTCGCGACGCTCCACGCGGCTCTCCCGCGCGTCGGCGTGCTCGACCCGGGCGAATTCGCCTGCGATCTCGCGGGCACCGAAGAGCTCCTCGGTGCGCCGGCTCGGGTCGCGCGGAAAGTGTTGGCGCGCTGCGCGCGGGTCGGCGCTCAGGCATCGGCGGGAATCGCGCCGACCCCGTTCGTCGCGCGCGTCGTCGCCGCGCGAACGCCACCGGGTGAGGTGCGCTCAGTCGACGATGGCCGCGCGTTCCTCGCGCCGTTGCCGCTCGACGTGCTGCCAGTCGACGCGAAGGTGCAAGAGGAGCTCCGGCTGCTCGGCCTCCGGACAGTCGGTGAGTTCGCGGATCTGCCGCGCGGCTCGGTCTTCGATCGGTTCGGCAGTGCCGTGGCGCGGGCTCACGCGCTCGCGCGGGGCGAGTACGGCGACATGGTCCGCGCGTCGGCCCCGCCGCGCCGGCTACGTGCTCGGCGTTCGTGGGATGACGCGATCGGGTCGCGCGAACAGCTCGTCTTTGCGCTGCGCGTCGTGGTTGACGAGATCTCCGCGGCGCTCGCGCGAGACGGCTTCGCCGCGCTGCGGCTCGAGCTGCGCCTGGATCGCGAGGACGCCGGACCGCTCCGCATCGAGCGCACCGTGCTTCCGCCGACCCGCGAAGCCGCCGCGCTTTTGCGCTCGCTTCGCTGGGCGCTCGAGGAACGCGAGGAGCTTGGCCTCGTGACCGGCTGTGCGCTCGAGGTGCCTGAGGTCGAGGCCGCGCGCGGCCGGCAGATCGGGCTCTTCGCGCCCGACGGCGCCCGCAGGGAGGAGGCGATCGCGACCGCGCGCTATCTGCGGGCGAAGCTCGGCAGAGGCGCGGTGCTGCGGGCGCGCGTCGCGGACGAAGGCGCGCGCCTACCTGAGCGCGCGACGGAATGGGTGGAGGTGATCGCGTGAGGCTGTTTGCCGAACCGCTGCCTGCCAAGCTGATCTGGGACGAGGGTGAGCTGGTTGCGCTCGTCGTTGCCGGCCACCGCCACACCGTCGTCGAACAGCTGCGCCGTTGGCGCGTGGAAGCCGACTGGTGGAAGGAGGGGGTTTCCCGGGACTACGTAACCCTGCGGACCGCCGACGGTTTGGTGTGCGATGTCTACGGAGACCGGCGCATGGGCTCCTGGTGGCTGCAGCGTGTGATCGATTAGCCCGAACGGGGTAGGACTACCAGTCAATTGCCCTGAGCAGCCGGTCAAGCGAGCCTTCGCAGAACATGCGTCGGCTTACGGGGCTCGTCCTGGTGGGGGTGCTCGCGTTCACGTTCGTCGGATCTCCGGCGAGTCGTGCCGCGACCGTCGCCTCGAGCTGGCCCGTTGGCCCACAGCCGTTTGGACTCGCCGTCGACGAACAAACGGGCAAGGTCTACGTCGCGAACAGCGGAGGCGCCGCGCCGGACGGCAGCGGTCGCATCTCGGTCGTCGACCCGGCCACCGGCTCGGTCGACACAATCCGGACCAGCCTGACCCCGAACCTCGTCCTTGTCGACTCCGTCGGGCGACGCCTCTATTCATCGAACGCCAATCTCAACACGAACGCTCGGTCCCTGGACGTCTTCGATCTCGACACGCGCGCGAGCGTGGCAAACCTTCCGGTCGGCGGCTTCGGGATGGCGCTCGATCGGGCGGCAGGCCGTCTCTATGTCTGCGAGTCGGGGTCTTTGAAGGTCATCGACACAACGACGTTGGCGGTGGTGGCCAGCGCGACGGCACCGGCGTCGACCTGGTGGTTCAGCGTCGCCGCCGACCCGGACCGTCATCACCTCTATGTGACCAACATCCGAGAGACGTCACCGACGTTCTTCGTTTTGGACGACAGGGACCTGACGACGCTCGCCGAGATTCCGTTTGCCACCGCGACGCGCTTCGCGGTCACGGTGGATCCGGTCACTCACTTCGTCTTCGTTGCCGGAGGCCAATGGGATGGGCAGGCCATGGCTTCGGCCCTATCCGTCATCGATCCGGACACACTCAATGTCACACAGCGGACCTCGCTGCCGGGCTTCGCGGTCGGCATCGCCCTCGCACCGTCGAGGCACCGGATTTACGTCTCCGACAACACCGGCTATCGCCTGTACGGGATCGACGACACGACCCTCGGGATCGCGGAAACGATGCGGCTGGAATTTCCTCCGGGTGAATTGCTCATGCACCCGGACCGTCGACTCTACGTCGGCAATCACAACACCAGTTCGCAGAGCGCCAGCACGCTCGCCGCGCTCGACCTCAACAACCACGCTCCGGTCTTCCTGAGTCTGAGCCTGACGCCCTCGATCGCGTTCACCGGCGACACGCTCCGGGCGGACGCACGCGCATACGACCCCGACCTCGCGCCTACGATCGCGGGCAACCCGGTCAGCTACACATACGAGTGGTCGCGCAACGGGAACGTGCTCCCGGGTGCTGGCAGCCCGAGCCTCGACCTATCTGTCCCAGGCACCGGCGATCGCGGCGACACGATCAGCGTGCGCGTGACGGCGAGCGACGGGGAGCTCGTGAGCGTCGCGAGCACGTCCGTCGTCATCACCGACAGCGCGCCGACCGCGGCGGTCAGCCTCAGTGACAGCGCCCCCGCAACGAAGGCGGTCTTGAGCGCGCGGGCTGTCGCGAGCGACGCCGACAACGATCCGGTGACCTACCGGTTCGTCTGGAAGGTGAACGGTGTCGTGCGCCAGACAACACCTGGCCCGAACGACTCCGACAGCTTCGACCTTGCTGTGGTAGGGAACGGCGATCACGGAGACCGTGTGGTCGTCGAGCTCGTGGCCTCCGATGGCACGCTCCAGAGCGGCGTCGCATCCGACGCAGCGACCGTTGTCAACACGGCGCCGACGGTCGCGGTCTCGCTGAGTACGACCACACCGACGTCGAAGAGCGTTCTCATTGCGACGGTCGTCGGCCAGGATCTCGACAGCGACGGCCTCACGTACGTCTACACATGGCGGCTGAACGGTGTCGTCATGCGAACGGTAACGACGACGTCGACGACGGACCGCTACGACCTGTCGGTCAGAGGCAACGGCGACAAGGGCGACATCGTCAGCGTGATGGTCACCGCGACCGACGGGTCATTGACCTCCCCGAGCGCGAGCATCAGCGCGATGGTCCGCAGCCACTAGGTCTACTCCGCGCTGGTCGCCGCCCGAACCGTCGAATCGTTGGCGATCGGGACAGCCGTCCGTGGGGCGTTCAGCAGGGACGCCAGGAAGCTCGCGTAGCTCGTGAGCGCCTCGAGGTGGCCGGCTCCGTAGAAATTCTTGCGGCCCGCGAGAATCGCGATTACGCCGGTCGGGGTATCGCCGCGTCCGGCCACCGGCGCGACGATGCAGCTTCGGCTGCCGGGCAGCGAGACGCCGATCGGGCGAGCTTCGAGATCGGCGACGATCGATGCGCGGTTCTCGTTCGCCGCGGCCGCGACGGCGCCGGCGATCTCGCGATGCCCGATGACCTCGTCCGGGACGCCCGAGCCGGCGACGAGCTCGAGGCCACCCCCTGGGATGGCCACGTAGATGAGGGCGGTGTCGCCAGGAACGATTTCGAGCGCGGCATCGGCGAGGAATCCGAGTGTCCGCGGACCGAGTCCGGGCGCGAGCGCGAGGGCCGCCTCAGCCAGCGCGCCGACAAGGCGCGCCCGCGGTACGAGCCGGCCGCGAAGGAGGCGCATCGCTCCGAACCCCGCACCGATCCCGACGAGCGCCACGACCCCGATGCCGTTTCCACCGATGCGAAGAACAGGCTCGCCGATCGTATGGTCGGTGCCGCTCCAGAGCGCCGCGGTCACGATCGCTGATAGGAGTGCCGTCCCGATGCCCACCTCGGGTCCGAAGAGGGCACCGCCGATGGCGACCGGCACCATCGCCAGAACGGACGCCGACGCTCCCAGGGCCGGTTCCGCCAGCAGGAAGGCGCCGGTGTAGCTGACCAGAAGGATGCCGATCGCGGCGATGGCTTGCCGGCGCCGCGCGACAGCACCCCAGGGTCCATCGGGGACGTTGCGCGCGGTGAGGATCACCGCCGAACGCGGTGGGATCGGCTTCGACGGCGGCCCGGCGCGGCGCAGTTCCGCGAGAAGTGAGCCCAGAGGTGTGTCCTTCGTCAAGAAGGATGCCGCGCCCGCGGCGAGGGCCGCTTCCCGGACCGTGTCGTCGAGCGTGAACATCACCACCCGGGTGTCCGGCAGGCTCGTGTGGATCGTGCGCAAGACTTCGATGCCGGTGAGTCGAGGCATGTCGTTGTCCAGCACGACGAGGTCGGGTCGGGTCTCGCGGATCATGCGGAGCGCCTCCGCTCCGTCGGCGGCCGCACCGACCAATGAGAAATCGCCTTCGGCCGCGAGGGCCTCGCGCAGCCCATCGCGAACGCTCGCGTTGTCGTCGGCGATCAGCACGCGTCGAACCACGCCGGAGCGAGGCGCGGTCATCGTCGCCACGCGCATCCGCCGCTGACGATCGACGGCGCGCTCGACATCGTCCGAGCTCGTGAGCCCGAGCTCCACGAGGATCTCGCCGAGCGGGACCCTCCTCCCCTGGCGGAGGTTTTGCTCGGCAAGAGCCCGCTCGAGCTGCGCCGGTCGGATGGCTCCCGCTTCGATCAGGTAGATCCCGATCCCCGGATCGCGATCGGATCCATGGCGCAACAGCTGGAGGAGGTCAGCGAGGTCCAGCGGACCGAATGGCTTCACGATGAAAGCGGAGGCTCCGACTGCGCTGGCAAAGGCTCGTCCCTCAGGATCATCACGTGCCGTGAAGAGGACGACGCGGACATCTCGCGTCTCCTCCGCCGCTTTGAGCTCACGGCAGACCGAGTAGCCGTCGCGACGGTGGCCTTCGAAGGTGACATCCAGGAGAAGGACCTCTGGACGGTGACTCCTGACGAGCGCGAGGCACTGGTCTGGCGTCGCTGCTTCGATGACCTTCCAGCCCTGGGCGGTGAGGGTCACTCGAGCGAGAGCCCGGAGCGCGGGATCGTCGTCGGCGACGACGACGGTGGGTTCGCGCTCAGTTCGGCCCTCGGCCACGCGGCGACTGTCAGCCCTACTGAGCCAGGAGGCAAGTAGAACTTACGAAGCCCGATTCAGGAGCCCGTTGCGCCGCTCTAGCGACTCGAGATCGCCCTCGTGGGGGAGCCGCTCTGCTCCGCCGGCCTGTTTTCTATGACGAGTGGGCGTTCTTAGGGCCCTTGCCTTCCTCATCGCGGCCGCCGGAATGGCGATCGTCGAATCCGTGCGATCGGTTCCGGCGAACGACGACGATGACGTCGGCCTTTTCATTGGATCGGCCCGTCCGCTCGCCGCTAAGGTCCGAGTCCGTCGACCTGGTCGCTGACGCGATCGCTCCCATAAGCGGGCTCAGCTAGTCTAGAACAGACGTTCTATTACGCTCTCGGCCAGGGAGCGTGGGGAGCCCGGATGCCTGGCTGGGTCGACTTACACGTCCACAGCAACTACAGCTTTCTCGATGGTGCGTCGGATGTCGACGACCTCGCCGACGCCGCGGTCGAGCAGGGCTTGGAGGCGCTCGCGCTCACCGACACGAATGGCCTGTACGGCGCTGTGCGGTTCGCGGGCGCCGCCAAAGAGCGGGGACTCCGTCCGATCTTCGGCGCGGAGCTCCAGCTCCAGGAGATGGGTCACGTCGTCCTCATCGCGCGCGATCGTCTGGGCTGGACCAGCCTCTGCCGGACGATCTCGGCGGCCCAGCTCGCCGGGGAGAAGACAAAGCCCAAGGCGACGTTCGAGCTTCTCGCTGAGAACGCCGCGGGCCTCTTCGCGCTGACCGGTTGCGCGCATGGCGCGGTCCCGCGCGCAGTCCGGGCCGGCGATCTCGACGCCGCACGCGAGGCGCTCACGCGCTTCGCTGCGGTCTTCGGCGAGCGCCTTTACGTCGAGCTCTCGGACCACCTCGACCCCGACGCGCCCGCGCTCTGCGACACCCTCGCGTCGCTCGCCGGGGAGGTGGGCCTCGGCTGTGTCGTCACGAACAACGTCCACTACGCGCGCCCCGAGGGCCGCCGCCTTCACGACGTCCTCCGCTGCATCGATCTCGGCGTGACCCTCGACGAGGCCGGCCAGCGCCTCAAGCCGAACGGCGAGTACTGGCTCAAAGGCGAGGCCATGCTGCGCGAGCGGCTCGGTCGCTTCGACGAGGCGTTCCGCAACGCGCGTGCGATCGCCGACTCCTGCGTGCTCGATCTTCTGTATGACACGAACACGCCCCGCGCGGAAGCATCGTTCGTCGGAAAGGATCGTCTTCCGGGTTTCCCCGTTCCCGAGGGGCACACCGCGTTCTCGTTCCTGTACGCGCTCTGCGGCGAGGGCGCGAAGATCAAGTACCCGCGCATCACGCGCGACGTCGCGAAGCAGCTCGCCCACGAGCTCGACGTCATCGACCGCTGTGGCCTCGCCGAGTTCTTCCTCATCAACTGGGACATCGTCCGTTTCTGCAAGGAGCACCGGATCCCGGCGCAGGGCAGGGGATCGGCCGCGGATTCGATCGTCGCGTACGTGCTCGACATCACCAAGGTCGACCCGATCCAGCACGACCTGCTGTTCGAGCGCTTTCTCACCGAGGACTCGCGGACGATGCCGGACATCG
>VBEY01000088.1 GCA_005889295.1 Chloroflexota bacterium
GGCCACGATGCCGAGACTCGTGAGGGTTGCATCGCGGAGAAATCGTCGACGCGTGACGGAATAGCTAATACCGCTCTTCTTCATTTACCCCTCCTAGGTTCCTCGTTGCGCGTATTGGAATCTATACCGCTTGCCGTGTCGACCGGTGTCGGGTTCGGTGGGCGCGAGCTGGACAGCCGCGCAAGCAGTGCCACCAGGCCGACGAAGATCAGTCCGACGACCGCGGCGAGCACCGTAACGACGAATTCCGCGGAGTTCGCTTGCTGAAAGGGAAGCATTACTAGGGCCGCCACGAGAATGAGGACCGCGACCCGAAACGCTGCTTGCAGCGCGATCGGATCCACTCAGCGCACTCCCAAAAGTTCGGCCGCCGGCTGACGCTCCCGCAACGCCACATGGCACGCGACCGAGCGTCCGCCCGGTAGGTCGCCAAGTGTCGGTACCACCACATCGCACAATCCCGGCTCGGACAGAGGACACCGAGGATGAAATACGCACCCGGGCGGGAGATTGAGGAGGCTCGGTACCTCGGCTCCCCTGAGCGCGACGCGCTTCTTCGTCCGCGTGATCGTCGGATCCGCCTCGGGGATCGCGGCGATCAGGGCGGTCGAGTAGGGATGCGCCGGATCGCTCACGAGGGGCTCGGTTGCCGCGAGCTCCACCACTTTCCCGAGATACATCACGGCGATGCGGCCCTCTCGCGCGAAGTAGCGGGCGACGGCGAGGTCGTGGGTGATGAGGACCGTGGTGACGTGGAACTCCGTCGCCAGGTTATGCAGAAGGTCCAGAAGGCTGATGCGGATGGAGACGTCGACCATCGACACGGCTTCGTCCGCAACGATCACGCGTGGATCCACCGTGAGCGCGCGCGCGATCGACACCCGCTGGCGCTGTCCGCCGGAAAGCTGATGCGGATATTTCAGAAGGAAGTCCGCGGGCGGCGTGAGTCCGACACGCTCGAGTAGGGACGTCATCGCGGCGCGCGCGGCTCGGCCGTGGGCCTTCTTGTGTTTCGCCAGTGGCGGTGCGAGCGTTTGGGCGATCGTGCGGGTCGGGTTCAGCGACGCGTAGGGGTCCTGATGGACGAGTTGGACCGCGCGCCGAAAGCGCGCGAGGTCGTTTCCCTTCTTCTCCCAGACGTCGGCACCCTCGAACAGGAGCCGGCCGCTGCTCGGCCGCAAGAGCCCGGCGAGCATCCGGCCCGTCGTCGTCTTTCCGCATCCGCTCTCGCCCACGATGCAGATCGTCTCGCTCTCACCGAGCTGCAGGGAAACGTCGTCGACTGCTGTGATTGTCCCCGCGGGCGTGGTGTAGGTGCGGGAGACGCGGTCGAGCTCTATGAGGGGAGCGCTCAAGCGAGCTTCTCGGCGACCGGGGCTTCCGCGTCGGAGCCGAGCGCAGCCGCGACGGCCTCCCAGCGAATGCAGGCCGCCTCGTGGTTCGGCGTGTCGACCCGCAGCAGAGGCGGATCCTCCGCGAGGCACTGGTCAATATGAAAGGGGCAGCGCGGGTAATAGGAGCAACCGCGCGGCAGCCGGATCAGATCGGGTGGCGAACCGGGAATGGAGACGACGCTCCCGACCGCACCGGAGACGCGAGGCACCGCACGCATCAGGCCGACCGAATACGGGTGCCGCGGCCGGTAAAAGAGGTCATCCACGCTCGCGCGCTCGACGACGCGTCCCGCGTACATCGTGAGCATTCGATCCGCGAGCTCGGCCGCGATCGACAGGTCGTGCGAGATGAAGATCGTGGAAAAGCCGAGCCTGCCCCGTAGTTCGCGGAGCAGGTCGATGATCGCGCGCTGCGTGAGGATATCGAGAGCCGTCGTGGGCTCGTCGAGGATCACGATGCGCGGATCGAGAAGCAGGGCCATCGCGATGAGGACGCGCTGACGCATACCGCCCGATAGCTCATGCGGGTACGCCGTCAGCACTCGCTTCGGATCGAGATGCACGAGGTCCAGCAGCTCGCGGGTACGGTCGTGCACCTTGTGTTTGTCGCCCATGCCGTGTGCGCGCGCGGTATCGAGGAACTGCTCCCAGATGTTGATGACCGGGTTGAACGCCGAGAGCGCTGCCTGAAACACCATCGCGCAATCGGCCCAGCGGAAACGACGAAGTCGTTCCGCGTCGAGGGAGAGGACGTCAAATGCCCGTTTCCCGTCGTCGTACCGGATCTCGCCTTTCGTGACGCGAGCGCTCCGCGGCGAAAGGCGGATCAAGCCAACGGCGAGCGTCGTCTTGCCGGACCCCGACTCGCCGATGATGGCGATCGTCTCAGCCTGTTCGAGGTCAAAGGTCACATCGCGCACCGCCTGCACCGGGCCGCGCCGGGTGCGGTACTCGATCGAAAGGTCGCGCACTGAGAGCACCGGCATGTCAGTTTCTAAGGCGCGGGTTGAAGACGTCTTCGAGGCCGGACGCGAGCCAGACAAGCGAAAGCTGGAAGAGCGCGATCGCCATGATCGGTCCCATCAGATACAAGAAGCTGTCTTTGAAGAAGAGCGCGCCCTGGTTGTATGCGAAGTACAACATGATCGCCCAGTTCTTCCCGGAGAGGGGGACCAAGCCGAGGAACATGATCGCGGCCTGTGCGTAGATCGCGAGCGTCATGGCGATGATGAAATGGATAACGATGTAGCTGCGCATGTTCGGCAACATCTCGCGGAAGATGATGTGCAAGAGGCCGAGATCGAGGGAGCGCGCTGCTTCGACGAAATCGCGTTCCTTCAACGAGAGGACCTGAGCGCGGATCTGCCGCAATAGCGCCGGCCATTGAAGGAGCGCGAGGATCACCGCGAGCGCGAAGAACGACGATGGCCTGAAGATCGCGGCGATCACGATCAGCAGGATGAGCTGCGGGATGGTGAGCGCGACGTCTGTGATCGCGAGAATGAGCGAATCGATCCGTCCTCCGACGGTCGCCGCGATCGACCCGAACGTGATCGCGATCAGCGTCGAGAACAGGGCCGCCAGGATCGCGGTCGTGATGATGTCGCCTCCGCCGTACACGATCTGGTTGACGACATCGCGTCCCTGGAAGTCCGTTCCGAGCGGGTGCGCAAAGGACGGCTTCGCGTAGATCGCCGTCACGTCGACGGCGTCCTGGAGCGGCACGAAGAAGGGCGCCACATAGGCAAGGAAGAGGAAGAACAGGACTCCGATAAGTCCGATGAGGCCGACGGGCTTGCGCGACATCATGCGCAGGAACTCGATGGTCCCCGCGAGGGGCGCCGGGAGTCTCGTCTCGCGCCGGGGTGCCGTGGTCGCGAGCGCTGTCACTTTCCCGTGGCCCCACCGGCGCGACCGATGCGTGGGTCGAGCCTGCTGTACAGAAGGTCCGCGGCCAGGTTCGCGACGATCACGCAGACCGTGGTCATGAGGATGATCCCCTGCATCAGCGGGTAGTCGCGCTGGTTCACTGACGCCACCAGGCGCAGTCCCACTCCCTGGTAAACGAAGATCTGCTCGATGATCACGGCGCCCCCGACGACCGCCCCCGCAGCGATCGCGAATTGCGAGACGAGCGGCAAAACGGCGTTTCGGCCCACGTAGGCGGTCGTGATCCGCCCATCGGTGAGACCACGGGCGCGCGCCGCCGTGACGTGGTCCTCCTCGAGCGCGGCGAGCGTCGCGGAGCGCATGGACAGGATCCAAAGGCCGATGTGCGTCAGGAAGAACACCGTGATAGGCAGCGCCGCGTGAAAGAGGACGTCGCCGACGAACGCCGGTGTGAAGCCCGGAGTGATCCCCGACGTGAATGCGCCGCGCATCTGCGTGATCGGTATCCACCGGAGCTGGATACCGAAGATCAAGACGATGAGGAGAGCGATCAGGTAGCCGGGAATCGAGCTGATGATCGAGCCGGCGGTCGAGACCGCATGGTCGAGGAGGCTGTTGCGCCTGTAGGCAGCGATCAGCCCGAGAGCGATCCCCAGCACGAACGAGAGCAGAAGTCCAGTGCCGACCGCGAAGAGCGTCCACGGCAGGACCGAAAGGATGATCGACATCACCGTCGTGCCGCGTGACAGGAATGAGTTGCCGAGGTTGCCGTGAGCAAGGTTACCGAGGTACTCGAGGTACTGCTCGTGGATCGGCGCGTTCAAGTTGATGTCGAAGAGGCCGGAAGCCTGTGCTGCGGCGTCCGCGTACGACATCTGGCTTTGCTGCATCAGCTCGTCGATCTTGATCTCGACCGGACTCCCCGGCATGAGTCGGATGAGCCCAAACGTGATGGTGCTCGTGACGTAGATCGTCAGTAGCGCTTTGACGATGGCCTGCGTGATAGGCCGGCCCCACAGACCCCCGAGATGCCCCCGCGCACGCGACAGGGGCGAGCGCTGGAACGTTCGGACCTGAAGCTCCCCCTGGGCCGGGGTGATGGTCGCCACGACGAGAGATTACCCCCCGGGCAAGTGAGCTATGGAGGGCATGATCAGT
>VBEY01000060.1 GCA_005889295.1 Chloroflexota bacterium
CGGGCACGCAAGCGATGGTCGACGGCAGCGGAGTCGCGTACACCGCCTGGATCGAGATGCTCCCGCAGTCGTCGCGCGACGTTCCTCTGTCGGTGACCGCCGGCGACTCGGTCACGGTCACGATCACCCAGCAGAGCGGGAACGACTGGCTCATCGCGATGAAGAACAACTCCACCGGCGGCACATACAACGTCACCGTTCAATACAGCTCGTCGAATTCGTCGGCGGAGTGGGTCCAGGAGGCGCCGAGCGTCGGCCGCGGGCTCATCTCGCTCGACCAGTTCGGCACCCTGCAGTTCAACGCGGCGAGCGCGGTCCGCGATGGCAAGGCGATGTCCCTCGCGGCGCTCGGCGCCAAGGCGATCACGATGATCAACGGACAGGGCCAGGCGATCGCGCAACCTTCAACGATTGGAAGCGACGGCTCGAGCTTCACGGTCGCGCGAACGGACGCCACGAGCACGCCACAGAGCGGTGGCCGGCGTCGCCGGCCCTAGGAGAAGAGCTCTAGTCCGCGGAGCGCGATTGGCGCCGCAGGAGCATCGCCACGGTCTCGGGATCCCCGTCTTCCACCGCTGACACGAGCCGATCGGCGTATTCGGCAAGGCGCTCGTGATCCGCGGGCAGCGCCTCGTTGTTCTCGGTCGGATCGATCGGGAGCCGTGCGGTCTCGCGGATCGCCACCGCCATCATGCGAGCCGCGTACCAGGTCTCACGGTCGACGCCGGCACGGTCCCAGGGTCCGCCTGCCATCCGCTGCACGCTTGGCACTTTGCGCCGTGCGGCGCCCGTTGGGAACACCGTACGGGGGTAAGAGATTTCGGCTACCCCGATTGGGGGATCGTGCGGAAGTCGGATACTTTTAGCGAAGTGAGCGGTGGCGAAATGATGCTCGACCCGGTCTGCGACATGGTCGTGGACCTCGCCGAGCAGCGTGAACAGGGCCTCACCATCGAGCGACCCGAGCGCGAATACGCCTTCTGCAGCGCTGGATGTCTCGAACGGTTCGCAAAGGATCCGAAACGCTACATCGGGAAGGTCGAGCGCTGGCTCGCCACGGGGGAGTCCGCGCCGCCGCGCATGTGATACCGCGCCCCCGCCGCTGGCGTGAGGTGGCTAGTGGAGATCTCCAGGAATTCCCTCGTCGGTCTTTTGCAGTTTGATCGTGAACACGGCGCTGTCCGTCTGTGCAGTGATGGTGTAGGCGCCGCGCGTCCGCGTTGGCGGAATGCTGTCGGCATTCGCTCCAAATGGCGAGATCACGACAGGCCAGCTCTCGTTTCCGCGCGGCCCGTTCACCATGAGGGTGATCGTGGAGGCCGGCGGAAATCCATAGACGAGATAACTCGTCGACTGCACCGCCACGAGCCCCTGGCCGGCGGGCACGGCCGCGCGCATGCGGCCGGGCAGGTTGGCCACGAAATCGTCGAACGATCGATCGGTGAGCGCAGCGTAGGCCTGGGCCAGGTTCTGGCCCCTTCGCAGACGCTCGTAAATGCGGGCGATCGGCGCGTTGCCGCCAACGTCTTCGCGAAGGAGCTCGACCGCGCGGGCTGACTCCTGGTACTTGAAGTAGCCCGCCCAGTCTGTGAGGGCATTCCACGCGAGCTGCGAGACGATGGTATTGAGCGGTATCAGGCTGCCGGTGGTGGCCATCGACGCCGCCTCGTAGCGAACCCGCAGGAGGCGCCACTCGCCGCCCGGCACGAGGGCCTCCGCGAGACGGGCCTGTCCTTCGTTGAGCCACGCCGGCACCAGGTCGCACCGCGGCGAGCACGCGTCGAGTGTCAGAAGGTGCGTCAGCTCGTGCCGGATCGCCGCGACCGGAGGATGGCCCTGGATCGCCGCCCAGTTCACCGCAATGAGCCGGAGCGATGGCTCGAAGAACGAGACCGAGTTCTGCGAAACGAAAGTCGCAGTGGCAGGCGGGTAGCCAAAGATCCGCACGAACCCCTCGGCGTAGCTTTCGACCCTGCCGAAAACGTAGATGACCGGGCGGGCCGCGAAGGTCCGTTCGAATTCGCGCTCGACCGCCGGAATGTCCGCCGCCACCGTCGCCGCCACGGCTTCTGCTTCATCGCGCGACAGCGACGCTTCGATGCGGAGGTCGCTCCGCCCGGGTACGAGGGCGAAATCGATTCCGGCGATCTCGCGCATCGCCAGCGGCGCCGGTTCGGGCGTCGCGGCGGGGGTCGGCGTCGGTGAGGCGGTCGGACTCGGAAAGGAATCGGATGATGCCGTCGGCCGCGCCAGCGGGGCGGGTGACGGCGTATCGGGCGGCGCGGTGACCGGCCCGCACGCTGCGATCGAAACGAGGATCGCAGCGAGGAGTCGCGTCGTCACGGAGAAAGCCTACCGACGAAGCGGCGGTATGGTCCGGATTTTGCGGTCGCGACGCGCGAAGAGATACGACTTTCGTGGAGGTTTCCGATGCCACCGCGCGGTGTCAAGAGCGCCAAGCGCAAGCGTCAGTACGAGCACATCAAGCGAAGCGAGCAGGCTCGCGGTCGCTCGAACAAGGTCGCCGAACGGATCGCGGCCGCCACGACGAACAAGACGCGGCGCGAGAAGGGCGAGACCAAGTAGCGCGCCAGCCGGGCCGAGGCTTCAGCGCCACGCCGGGTCGCGCTGCGTCCTGCCTGCGCGCTGTTTAGAGTGGAGCGAGCACCCAGGGGAGGACCAGCCGTGGCCGTCATGACCAAGCGCCAGCCGCGTATCCCGCTCGAGGAGCTCTGCCGACTGCCCTCGTTCTTCTTTCCGCTCGTCTCGTGGAAGGGCGACCAGGTCGCCTTCTATTGGGACAAATCGGGCCGCATCGAGCTCTACGTGATGGACCTTGCGACGAAGGCTGTGCGCCAGGTCAGTCACGGCGAGGTGCCGCGGGCCATGCGCACCGGTTTCGCTTGGAGCCGCGACGACCGCTTCATCGCGTTCGGCAAGGACGCGGCAGGGAACGAGCAGCACGACCTCTACAAGATCGAGGTCGAAACGGGCAAGGTGACGCAGCTCACGAACGACCCCGCCGCGGAGGAGCACGCAGTTCAGTTCAGCCCCGACGACCAGTGGCTCGCGGTCGTGACGAACAAGCGTCTTCCCGAGAGTCCCGACCGCCCGGGCCAGATCAACATCTGGAAGATCCGCGCCGACGGGTCCGACTACACGCCGCTCACGCGCCATGCCTTCCCCGCGTTCGGGGGCCTTTGGTCAGACGACGGCAAGTGGATCAGCTACGTCACGAACGAGGACCTCGCCAACCTGAAGAACCGCGACGGGTACATCGTCCGTCCTGACGGGACGGGCCCCAGGAAGATCTTCAGCGTGCGCGCCGGGTCGCAGGACACTCTGGGCGACTGGCATCCGGATAGCCGACACATCGCGGCGACGAGCGACGCGTCGGGACAGAATCGAGCCGGGATCGTGGATATCGAGACCGGGGAGGTCCGCTGGTACTCGCCGGACGGCATCGAGGAGCATGCCCTGCGGTTCTCCAAGAGCGGGAATTGGCTCGTGACCATCCGCAACGAGGAGTCGCAGGTCCGGCCGATCCTCTACGAGGTCGACACCGGCAAAGCGCGAGAGCTCAAGCTGCCCGCCGGATTCGCTCTCGGCGCGCAGTTCTTCGCGAACGACACGAAGCTTCTCATCAACTATTCGACGGACGTCACGCGCTCCGCGCTCGTCGCGTACGACCTCGCGACGGACACGGCCGAGCCGCTCCTCGACCCCGAGTACGGGTCGATCGATCGGAAGGTCTTCGTGAACGCGGAGCACGTCTGGTACGAGACCTTCGACGGAAGGCAGATCCCGGCGCTGCTCTATCGCCCCCGGGATATCGCCCCAGGCGAGAAGCTGCCGGCCCTGGTGCACGTGCACGGCGGACCCACCGGGCAGTGGTTCCGCGGGTTCGATCCGTTCGCTCAGTTCCTCGTGGATCGCGGCCTCGTCGTGATCGAGCCGAACATCCGCGGCTCAACCGGGTACGGGGTCGACTTCCGCGATGCGGCGCTCAAGGACTGGGGTGGGGCGGACCTCGAGGATGTGGCCGCCGCGGCGAAGTACGTCGCGTCCCTGCCGTACGTCGACGCCGAGCGCCTCGTGGTCTTCGGTGGAAGCTACGGCGGCTTCATGACGTTCGTCGCGGCCACCAAGAAGCCGGATCTCTGGCGCGCCGCGGTCGCCTGGGTGGGGATCAGCGATCTCCACAAGATGTGGGACGAGAGCAAGGAGCACTTCCGGTACTTCCTGCGCGAGCAGATGGGCGATCCCGAGAAGGACCGCGACCTCTGGCGCGACCGAAGTGCCATCGAGTTCGCCGACCGGCTTTCCGCGAAGCTCCTCATGGTCCATGGGGTGAACGACCCGCGGTGCCCGGTTTCGCAGTCGCGCACCTTCCGCGACAGGCTTCTCGCGCTCGGCAAGCGCGAGGGCGACGATTTCGAATACGTCGAGCTCGCCGACGAGGGTCACGGCAGCGCGGACATCCAGCAGAAGATCCGCACGTTCACGATCCTCGCGGACTATCTCGAGCGCGTTCTCTAGAGAGCGCCTCGCTCAGGCCGCGGCGGTTGCCGGGCGGCGCGCGCGCCGAAGAAGCTGCGACGCGCCGGCCATAGCGAAAAGGGCGAGTCCGGCGACATCCGCGGCGAACCCCGGCGCAAGCAGCAGGAGGCCGCCCGCGACGAGAAGCACGCGCTCGACAAGGCTCGTCGGCCGCAGGAGGAATCCGCCCACGCCGGCCACGAGCGCGATGATCCCGACGGCGGCCGAGACGGAGGCGAGGATCGCCTCGGGGATGGTCGATCCGGTCCAGAGGATCGCGAGGCCGTCGGGCTGAGTGAACATGAACGGGACCAGAAAGCACGGGAGCGCGTACTTCCACGTCAGCATCATCGTCTTGTAGGGGTTCCCACCGGTGATCGCGGCGGCGGCAAACGGCGAGAGCGCGACCGGCGGTGATACCTCGGACAGCACGGCGTAGTAGAAGACGAACATGTGCGCCGCGGGCGGCGCGACGCCGAGCGTGATCAGAGCAGGTACCACGGTCGGGACCGCGACGAGGTAGGTCGCCGTGATCGGCAGGGAGAGGCCCAGGATCCAAAGCACGACTCCCGAGACGATGAGCGTCGCGACGAGGTTTCCGAACCCCAGGTCGAGGATGAGGCGCGAGATCTTCAGACCGAGTCCGGTCTGTAAGAGGATGCCGACCGCGATCCCCGCGACGGCCGTTGTCGCGCCGACCGGCAAGACCTGCTTCGTGCCGGCGGCGAGCGCTTTCACGAGCTTTGTCGGCGTGAGCGAGGTCTCGCGCCGGACGTACGAGACGACGATCGCGACGATGATCGACCAGAACACCGCGGTGATCGTCGAGAACCCGGCGATGAGGAAGGCGATGATCGCGAACAGCGACGTGTACTGGTACCAGTAGCGCTTTGTCAGTTCCCAGAAGCCGGGCGCGTCGAGTGCGATCGCGCGCGCCCCGAGGCGCCGAGCGTCGACCTCGATCATGAGGAGTATCCCGAGGTAGTAGAGGATCGTCGGCATCATCGCCATGACGACCACCTGCAGGTAGCTGATGCCGAGGATCTCCGCCATGAGGAACGCGGCCGGACCGAGGACGGGCGGCGAGATGACCGCCCCGATCCCGCCAGCTGAGAGGATGGCCCCGCTCGACTCGCGGTCGTGGCCCGCCTTTTTCAGCATCGGGTAGGCGATGGAGCCGAGGGTCACGGTCGTCGCGACCCCCGACCCGGATACCGTGCCGAGGAGGAACGACGCGACCGTTACCGTCCGAGCGGCGCCGGTCGGCCGCTTCCCGGTCAGCGCGAACGCGAGGTCGACGTAGAACTTTCCGGCGCCGCTGTAGTCGAGGATGGCACCGTAGATCGTGAACAGGATGATGAACGTGGCCGCGACCTGAAGCGGCGTGCCGAGCATCCCGAAGTACGCGTAGGCGATGGCCGCAAGGCCGATCGCCGGGAGATGCCACCCGATAGTGCGCCGACCCGCCTCGAGCACGGTGACGATCGCGATAACGCCGAAAACGAAGTCCCACTCGTTCGGGTTGTTCACGCGATAGATCACAGTCTCGAAGTTGAGGAAGACGTACGCGGTGATCGCGACAGCGGCGGCCACGAACGCCAGATCGACAACGTTGACGCGCTTGATGAAGCGCGGGTGCACGGGATAGAGCAGGAAGGTCAGGACCAGGATCGCGGTCAGGAAGATCATCACGTAGATCTGGGGCGTCGTGATGGTCTGTCCGAGCAGGCGAATCGTGGGGACGAGCACGATGCCGGTGAAGGGAATCTCGGCGCCGGCCGCGGCGTAATAGAGCGCGAACAAGGTCGTGGCGACGGACAGAACGGTCACGATGCGGTCCCACCAGCCGGTCAACGTCCGCGTCCTCGCCTCGGCCTCGTACTCCTCAATGAGCTCTTTGGTCTTGTCGTCGGCAAGCACGGCCTCGAGGTCCGGTCGCGCGATGACCTCCGGCTCTGAGGCGCCGTGCTCGCTCATCGAGCGCCCTCGAGGAGCGCGAGGACCCAGGGACGGTCCTCCGCACGGATGCGCACGACGGTCTCACCGAATCGCGGCTTCAGGACGACGCGCCAGCGCGAGGTGGAAAGAGCCTGCTCGCCGGCCGGGGTGATGCGGATCACGAGCTCGGGATCGACCGCCACGGTCC
The DNA here is from genome assembly GCA_005889295.1 of Chloroflexota bacterium. GTDB lineage: Bacteria > Chloroflexota > Limnocylindria > P2-11E > P2-11E > 3-1-20CM-2-70-9. Next base: position 6,686 of record VBEY01000060.1, read on the forward strand.
GTGGTGAGGCCTCGACCCACAGACCATCCCGCGATTGCGCGGGCTCGCCGTTCCAGCCGAAGTACTCGACTGACCGGATGTCACTCGACCGAACGCGCTGTATACGCAAGCCGCTTCCTTCGCGCGCGAGCTCCTCGAACACCGTGACCTGGTAGATGGACTGGCGGTACGAATACTGGAGCGCCTCGGCTGTGTCGAGCGTTCCCACGAACTCGGTCGTGCCGTCGCTCACGGTGAGGACCGGCACGGGGGTGGCGAGCGCCACCCCCGCCGCCGTCACGATCGCCGCGGCGAGCGCGACGAGAGCGCTATTTCTTCCAGGCACCCTTCGACTTATAGAAGTCGATCGCGCCCTGATGGAAGTCGATCGGTGATCCGACGGTCGCGGTCTCAAGCGTGAGCTCTTTGGCCGCGGCGTGCACGTTCACAAGGTCGGCCTTGTTGTCGAACATCGTCGCGAGGATCGCCTGAGCAAACGCCGGATCGAAGGTCGAAGGAACCACAAGGAGGTTCGCGACGCCCGAGACGGTCACGTCCGCCGCGGTGTTGTAGGTCGATTTGGGGATCGTGATCGGGAAATAGAAGTTGCCGTACTTCGCGGACATCTTGGAGATGCTGTCGGAGAGATCGAGCATCTTGACCTTCGTGCTGGTGGAAAGGTCGAGCACCGCGGGCACCGGCAGGCCTCCGCTGAAGAAGAAGGCCTGGATCTTGCCGTCGCGAAGCGCGTTCGCGGAATCGGCGGCACCGAGCCGCTGCCGCGCGATGTCCTTGGCCGGATCCATACCGTAGGCCTCCAGCGTTCGGTTCGCGATGATCTCGGTGCCGGAGCCGGGAGAGCCGACGGAGACGTCCTTGCCCCGTAGGTCGTTCACGGTGTTGATGCCGGTGCCGTCCTTCACCACGAGGTGCGTGAGGTTCGAGTACAGGACCGCAAGGACCTTCGCGTCAGCTTTCTTCTCGGGGGGCGCGAAAGAGCCGGAGCCATTCACCGCATCGAAGGCCGTGTCGGCGAGCGTGAAGGCGACGTCGGCCTTTCCATCGCGGATGAGCTTCATGTTGTCGACCGACGCCGTTGTGGACTGGGCACTCGCATCGACGTTGAGCTTCCTCTTCAAGAGGTCCGCGAGTCCCGCCCCGTACACGATGTACACCGCGCCGGTTCCGCCCGTCACGATGTTGAGCGTCTTCCCGGTGAAACTCGGCGCCCCTGACGCCGATGGAGTCGGGGTCGAGGCCGCCCGCGGGGCGTTGCAAGCGGCCGTGATGACGAGCGCTGCGACGAGGGGGGCGAGGAACCGAGTAGCGCTACGCATGTGCACCTCCCCAGCGGTAGGAGCGGCAGTCTAGGACGTTCGCGGTCTGTGAAGCCGCAGCGACCGTCGCTTCTCGGCGGCCTTCATCCGGCGTCGCTCGTCGTCGGTCTCTGCCACGAGCGGCGGGAGCGGCACCGGCCGCCCGCCTTCATCCGTCGCCACGAAGACGAGATACGCCGACGCGACGTGGACGACGGTGCCGGTGAGCATGTCCTCGGCCTCCACCCGTACGCCCACCTCCATGCTGGTCCGCCCGACGTGGTTCACCGAGGCCTTCGCGGTGACGAGGTGACCGACATAAACGGGAGCGAGGAAGGAGAGCTCGTCGATGCGCGCTGTCACGACCCGGGCGCGAGCGTGCCTCGTCGCGGCGGCGCCGGCCACGGCGTCGATGAGCTTCATGACCTCGCCGCCGTGGACGTTGCCGTACGGGTTCGCGTCCGAAGGCAGCATCGTGCGCGACATCACCGTCTTCGAGACGGCGACGGTCTTCGCCTCGGGGGGCACCGCGCGATTCTGTCATCCGCGTCCTAGCATCGCCGCGTGACCGTTCTTTCCCGCGAGGAGCTCCGCGCGGCCCTGGCCGCGACGCCGCCGCTCATCGAGGACGCCGATGTCCCTCTGCAGCTCCAGCCGAACGGCGTGGATCTGCGCGTCGAGCGGGTGCAGCGGCTCACCTCGCCGGGTCTGCTTGGCGCCGCCGACAACGTCCGCGAGCCCGCGGCGCGCGAGGACATGCCGACCGACAAGGACGGCTGGTGGGATCTGCACCGCGGCGCGTACGTCATCACGTACCGGGAGAAGGTGAATCTTCCGACCGACCTCATGGCGCTGTCGCGGCCCCGGTCGAGCCTGCTCCGCTCGGGCGTCGCGATCCACGGCGCGGTCTGGGACGCCGGCTACTCCGGGCGCGGCGAGGGTCTCCTCGCGGTGCTCAACTCGCGTGGGTATCGGCTGCAGCGGGGAGCGCGCGTGGCGCAGCTCGTGTTCTTTCGACTCTCGGCCCCCACCGGCGAGGGATACAAGGGTAGGTACCACGGCGAGAACGCCTGATGGCGGTTGACCGCAGTGTGCTCGAGACCGTGCTCCGGCCGCCGACGGGGGCGCACGTCGAACGCGATCTCGTCTATCGGACCGACCGTAGCCGCGTCCTGACGCTTGACGTCTACCGGTCATCATCGCCCCGCGCGGCGAGCCCGGTTGTGTTCCTCGTGAGCGGCGACGCGCCCGAAGAAGTCATCGCACGAGCAAAGGACTGGGGCGTCTTCCGCTCCTACGGCGAGCATCTCGCCGCGCGCGGCCTCGCAGGTGTGTCTTTCAATCACCGCTCGTCGAATCGGATGGAACCGTTGGAGGTCGCGGCCGATGTTCGGGCGGCGATCGACTTTGTCCGAAGCCAAGCCCAAAAGCTCGAGGTCGACCCGACCCGCGTCGGCGTTTGGGTGTTCTCCGCCGGCGGACCGTTCGGCCTCGCGCCGCTTCTCCAGAGGCGCCCGGATTGGCTGCGATGCGCAGCGGGCTTCTACACGGTCTGGGACCTCCGTTCCCTGCGTGAGGGCTCTTCCTGGATGACGGACGAGGGCGTTCGCAAATGGTCGTGCCTGACCGCACTCGAGCTCGAGACCGTGGACCTTCCGCCGCTGCTGCTGGCGCGCGCTGGCCGCGACAACGCCTTGCTCCTCGAGGGCACCGATGCGTTCGTCAGGAGAGCTCGGGAGCGCGGAGTCGACCTCACCGTTCTCGATCACCCGACCGGCCAGCACGGCTTTGACACCCGAGATGACGACGATCAATCGCGCGACATCATTCGGCGGACGCTCGAATTCTTCGTACGGCACCTTAGCCTGTAGCCCCATGGCCGGTCCCACGATCCGCACCGAGGCGAACGGACCGTATGTCGTGACGGGGCCGATCACGATCCTGGACTCCGATGGGCGCGAGCACCATGTCGCCGAAGGACACACGGTCAAGCTCTGTCGCTGCGGGCACTCTGCCAGCAAGCCCTTCTGTGATACGACGCACCGGCGCGTCGACTTCGTCTCGCGTCCGTCCTTCGAGCCAGAACCGACCGACCGGTGACCGCGCGACGCCTCGTCTGGTCCGCGGGCGTCGTCGTCGCGGTCCTGGCCCTCTGTGCCGCGCTGCTTGTTGGAAGCGCTCTTCCCGCCGGGTACGACTTTCGCGCGTACTGGCTCGCAGGCCAGCACCTCTTGAGCGGCGCGCCCCTCTACCCCGGCAGCGACACGATCCTCGGATTGCCGGACGAGTTCCGCTACCTGCCGATCGTGGCGGTCCTCTTCGTGCCGTTCGCGCTCCTGCCGTACTCCGTCGCGCTCACGATCTGGATCCTGCTGCAGGCGGCGACGGCGGCCGCAGTGGGAGTCGCGCTCGTCCGCCAACTCCCGCCGCTCTGGCGGCCGTGGGCCGCCGCCGGCTACGTCTTCTTCCTCGGGCTCGTGCTCGAGGTGACCCTCGGAAACGTGAATCTCCTCTCGCTCGGGCTCGCGCTAGCGGCGTGGCGGTTCCGGAATCGAGCGATCCCTGCGGGCATCCTCCTGGCCGCGGCCGTCGGACTGAAGTTCTTACCGTTGACGCTGCTCCTCTTCTACGTGGCGTCCGGGAGGTGGCGTCCGGTGCTCACCGGTGCGGCCATCGGCATAGCGGCACTCGTCGGCGGCGCGCTCGCGCTCCCGGATCGCACTTCTGAGTACATCCGCTTCGCGCCGCGCCTTCTCGAGCAGGATTGGGTCTATTCCCACATCAATCGGCCGGGGCCGCCGGAGCTCGCCGGTGTCTTCTGGTCGGACTGGTTCCCGCTCGCGCTCGCGATCGGCGCCGTGCTCGTCGCGATCGTGGCGGGGATCGCCGCGCGGCGCGATCCTTCGGACGAGAACGCGTGGCACGCCCTCACTCTGGCGACGGCCGGGTACCTCGCGCCGTTCGGCTACTTCTGGACGACCTTCCTCATCCTGTCGCTGCCTCTCGCGGCCGAAACGCTGCGTCGCGCAGCGGCGCGACCGGCGGCCGAGCGCGCGCCGATCATCGTGGGGGTCGTGATCTCGTGGGTCCTCATGGAGCCGCAGCAGGTCGGCACGCTCGTCCCGATCCTGCTGCATCTTCTCGGTGTCGCCCTTCTCTTCGTGCTTGCGATCCTCATGCTGATGCGTCCGGCCCGATCGGCGACCGGGGTCACGCTACCCAGTACCAGAGCGCGTACATCGCAGTGAAGATCACACCGATCGCCACACCGATGGCGACGTACGCCCGACCGGACCAGCCTCGCGCCACGATCCCAAGCACCATGAACGCGGGGAAGACCGAGAGGTAATAGCGCGGCGACGAGGTCAGCGACCCCGTCGCGACCGAGATGAGGAAGACGACCGTGGCATATGCGGCGAGGCTCGGCCGCAGGACACGCCACGAGATCACGACCAGCACGCCGATGAAGAAGGTCGAGCCCAGGACGACGTAGGGAAACCCGTACACGCTCGGGTCGAAGAGATCGGTGAACGCCCTGAAGGGAAGCGAGGGTCCCACTCCCCAGTTTGCCTCAGCGGTAAGGACGGCCTTGGGGTCGCCAGTGATTCGCCAAAGCAGACCCATCCAGGCGGCGAGCGCGAGGGCCGCCGGCGCCGCGGAGGCCAGCGCGGCACGCGGCCCCGACCGCTGAAACGCCTCGACCGCGATCGGAAGGGCCACCGCGGCACCGATGAACGGTCTCGTCAGCGCGGCCAGCACGCCCAGGGCTCCGGCGGGCAGCCACTCGCCCTGGCGCGCGTGGTAGACCGCGCCGATCGTCAGCGCGATCAGAAGCGATTCGGGATACACGACGGACAGGAACACGCTCGTGGGGAACACCAGGAGATAGAGCGCCGCGCGAGGCCCGGCCGAGACCTCGTGGTCGATCGCGACGAGGCGTGCGAGATACGCGAGCGCGACGAGAAGGGCGAGGTTCGAGATGAGGAGACCCGCGACGAGATACGCGTCCTCGCCCCCACCGAGCAGCGTGGCCAGAAGACGCATCAGCAAGGGATAGAGCGGGAAGTACGCGTTGTTGGCCGGTACCGCGCCGTAGCCGTCGTGCGCGATGTCGACGTATGCCTTCGCGTCCCAGCGGGTCGCGGCGTCGAGCAGCGGATTGGTCGACGGATGGCAGACGTCGGGGCATGACGCGGGAGAAGGGAACAGCGCGATCGCGGCGAGGGCCACGATCGCGGTGAGGACGCGCGACAGGACGAATGGTGCGAGCACACTGCGCGCGGCGGACACCGCGGCGATGCTAGGCGCTCGGGAGGTCGATCCCGTTCCGCCGCGCGAATTCGATCGCGTCCGGATACCCCGCGTCGGCATGACGCATGACGCCTGTCCCCGGGTCCGTCGTGAGAACCCGGTGGAGCTTCTCGCGCCCGAGCGGCGTCCCGTCGGCGACCGCGACCATGCCGGCGTGGATCGAGTTCCCGATGCCGACGCCGCCCCCGTGATGGACCGAGACCCAGGTCGCGCCGGCCGACGTGTTCACAAGCGCGTTGAGGATCGGCCAGTCCGCGATGGCGTCGCTCCCATCGCGCATGTCCTCGGTCTCGCGGAAGGGCGACGCGACCGAGCCCGAGTCGAGATGATCGCGGCCGATGACGATCGGCGCCCGGAGCTCACCGCGCGCGACGAGGTCATCGATGCGCTCGCCGAACTCGGCGCGTTCGCCGTACCCGAGCCAGCAGACCCGGGCGGGAAGTCCCTGGAACGGCACGCGGTCGCCGGCGAGGCGGATCCACCGCGCCAGCGTGCGGTCCTCGGGGAAGAGCTCGAGCACGAGCTCGTCGGTGCGGCGGATGTCGGCGGCGTCCCCGGACAGCGCGACCCAGCGGAACGGGCCGCGTCCCTCCGAAAACAGCGGGCGGATATACGCCGGGATGAACCCGGGATAGCTGAATGCGTTCGCGAAGCCCCCAGCCTGCGCTTCGCCGCGAAGGTTGTTGCCGTAGTCGAACGCGACCGCGCCGCGCGCGGCGAGCGCAACGATCGCCTCGCAGTGCCGCACGATCGACGCGCGCGATCGGCGAACGTATTCGTCCGGCAGGTCGCGGCGAAGGGCGGCGGGGTCCGCGATCCCCGCGGGCACGTAGCCGTCGAGCGGATCGTGCGCGCTCGTCTGGTCGGTGACGACGTCGACCTCGACACCTCGACGAACGAGCTCCGGTAGCACGTCGGCAGCGTTCGCCACCAAGCCGACCGATCGCGCGCTGCGCTCGCGCCGGTAGCGATCGACGCGCGCGAGCGCGTCGTCCAAGGACGTCACGACCTCGTCGAGGAAGCCCTGCGACCTGCGCCGGTCGGCTCGTGCGGGGTCTACCTCCACGATCAGCGCGACGCCTTCGTTCATCGCGACAGCCATCGGCTGCGCCCCGCCCATCCCGCCGAGCCCCGCTGAGACGACGAGCCGGCCGGCAAGCGATCCGCCGAAGTGCTTACGCGCGACCGCCGCAAACGTCTCGTACGTGCCCTGGAGGATCCCCTGGGTACCGATGTAGATCCAGGACCCGGCGGTCATCTGGCCGTACATCGTCAGACCGGCGTCCTCGAGCCGGCGGAATTCGTCCCACGTCGCCCACCGCGGGACGATGAGCGCGTTCGCGATGAGCACGCGTGGCGCCCACTCGTGCGTGCGGAACACACCGACGGGCTTCCCCGATTGCACGAGCAGCGTCTCGTCCTGCTTCAGCCGGGCGAGCGTCGCGAGAATGCGGTCGAACGCGGCCCACGATCGTGCGGCGCGTCCCGTCCCTCCGTACACGATGAGATCTTCCGGACGCTCGGCGACTTCGGGATCGAGGTTGTTCTGGATCATGCGGAACGCGGCCTCCTGCGGCCAGCCGAGACAGTGCAGCGCGCTGCCGCGGGGCGCTCGGACGACGCGTGCGGTGACGGCCACCATTCCAATTGTCCGTCTAGCGTCGATAGACGCGATACGGCCCCACACGGGTGACGAGCGTGGCGTCCCTCGTCAGAGCCGCGACCAGGCTCTGTTCGAGCGGTGGCTCCTCGACGAGCTGAAGGCGATCCTTCACGATCACCCACCGAAGGCCGACCTCATCCGCGAACCGCGCAATCTCGGTGGGCGAATACGGTGTCGCGACGTCGTAGAAATACACGCTCGGCAGACGCGGTCGCCGGCCCAGCGCGAAGAACGCGGGGTCCTCTCCGGGCAGGAACACGAACGGATCATCCGCGGGGACGTTGTCGCGGACCCAGAAGAGGATCGCATCGAGGTCGCCGATGTATGGCCCCGGCGCGGAGAGTCCGACGAGCGAGGGAAAGTCCGAACGGGCGATCGGCCCCGGGGCGTTCGCGTCGATGAACAGGAGTCGTGCGTTGGTGAGCGTGTATGCGGTGCCTGAAGCGGCCAAGAACAGCGCCAGTAGAACACCGGCGATCGGTGCGATCTGGCGGGGCCGTTCCAGGAAGCGACCGAGGTCGCCGACGACTGCCGCGATCGCGAGGACGAGCAGCGGGAAGATGCCGAAGGTCGATCCGTTCAGCCCAAGCGACAGGAGCGTTCCGACGGCGGTTCCGGCGAGGACGACCGGAAGCAGCGTCTCGAACCGGGCACCATCGCGAGCGGTCCGCACCAGTGCCAGGACTGACGCGGCGATGAGGAGAGGCGGGAAGAGCGTGTTCACGTCGATGAAGCTCGCCGGCGGCGACGACCGGGCGATGAGCGGTATGGCCAGGGCGACGAGGAAGACCGGCGCGCGCATCGGCGGCGGTAGCGCGCGTGTCACGAGGACGAGCCCGAGGATCAGCAGGCCGGGCCATATGACCGAGGGGTCGGCGAATGAGCCGATGCGCTCGAGCGCGACGCCGCGACCCGTCATCGCGTAGGTCCATGCCCAGGCCAGGTAGTGATCCACGCCGACGACAAGCTGCAGCGCGAGGAGCTCGACGCCGAGCGCGATGACGAGCCCGGCGATGCACCAGCGCAGGCCGGCGCGCGCGGAAGGTCGTGCCAACCCGTCGGCGAGGAGCGCGCCAACGGCGAGAACGAGGAACGCGCCGCCGATGTTCTGCTTGATGAAGACCGGCACCGTGATCAGCGCACCGGCGAGGAGCCACCGGGTCGGCGTCGGCCGGTCGATCGCTGCAAGCATCGTCGCGACCGCGACCAGGACGACCAGACAGGCATCGGGGTCGTAGAAAGGGTGCGGGACGATCGCGTACACGCCGAGGGGGACCAGCGGGATCGCGAGGATCGCGGCGAGCGCGGCCGGCTCGGCGACGACTCCGGTGACAAGGCGGCGCGCGATCACGTAGGTCAACACCGTCGCGAGACCGCCGACGATCGTGGCGTAGGCGATCTGCACGAAGAAATGCGGGCCGAACAGCTTGATAAGGAGTGCCTGCGTGAGGAACTCGAGCGGCGCCTGCGCGAGCGGGAACTGGGCGTACGGTACGTCCCCGGCGGCGATGCGGGTCGCGGTATTCAGCACATAGGCGATGTCCACCAGAACGGCGACCTGGGTATTGCGCCAAAACGTGAAGGCCGCGCTCGCGGCAAAGAGCAGTACCGGGACCAGCAGAGGGGAACGACCAGGGAGCGCCGCGCGACCGGCGCTGAACACCAGGCCGGAGTATAGGTGGCGAGATGCGTGATGGACCCAATGCGCGCTGGCTTCTCCTTGGCGCGAGCGGACTCGTCGGGACGCATCTTCAGGGCGCGCTCCGTGAACGCAACGTCGTCATGACCTCGAACCGCAGTCAGGTGCCTGGCGCCGTCACGCTCGACCTCACCGACGGAGCGGCGACGGCGCGCCTCATCGGGGAAACCCGGCCCGACATCGTCGTCGTGGCCGCCGCGAACGCCTTCGTCGAGGAGTGCGAGCGCGAACCCGAGGCGACGCGCGCGATAAACGTCGACGCGGTGCGGCGAGTCGCCGAGGCCGCTCCGGACGCGTTGCTCGTGGTGTTCTCGACCGAGTACGTCTTTGACGGAAAGGCAGGACCGTACGTGGAGGACGACGCGGTTGGCCCCATAAATGAGTACGGGCGCCAGAAGGTCGCGCTCGAAGCGATCGCTCGCGAGCGCGCGGCCCATCTGGTGTGCCGCGTCTCGGGCGTGTACGGCTGGTCGGCGGCGCGACTGAGCTTCGTCCATCAGCTCGTCGACCGACTTCGGGCAGGGCGGCGGATGCGCGTTCCCTCGGATCAGGTCATCACGCCGACGCCGGGACCAGATCTCGCGCGAACGATCGTCGAGCTTGTCGACCGCGGGGCGCGCGGCACCTTCCACGCCGCGGGGCCGGAGATCCTCGCACGTCCCGATTTCGCACGGCGCGCGGCGGAGACGTTCCGGCTCGATGCGAGCCTTCTCGACATGGTTCCGACGGCGGCGCTGGGACTCGTGGCGCCGCGCCCGCTGGGGGTCGGTCTCCGCACGGAGAAGCTTCGGGACTTCCTCGGCCATGGTCTCCCGGCTTCGGTCGAGGGTCTCGCGGCCATGCGTAATGCGGAGCCGCGGCCCTGAGCGCGCCGGCGTGCCTCGTCTGCGGCGCCGTCGAGCAACCGCGCATTCGGAGCAATGTCCGCGATTACGTCACCGGCGAGCGCTTTCAGCTCCTGCAATGCCGGCGTTGCGGCTTCGCGATGACCGACCCCGTCCCGATATCGCTGGACCGCTACTACCCGCCCCGCTACCGGCGCTTCAACCCTCTCGCGGTGTTCGTGCTCCGTCGGCTGTACCTCCGGCGCGTCGACGGCTGGCTCCCGCGGCTCCCTCGGCGTGGTGTCGCGCTCGAGCTTGGCGCCGGCACGGGCTGGATGCTCCGCGCGCTCCGACAGCGGGGCTGGACGGCAATCGGGAGCGAGCGGACGGTTCCGGCAGCGACTACGGCACGCGATGCGGCTCGGGTGCCCATGTTCGTGGGCGACCTCGACGCGATCCGGGACGCCCCTCTCCTCGACCTCGTGATCATGTTCCACGTCCTCGAACATCTCGCGGATCCGATCGCCGCTCTGCGCGATGTCGCGCGCCGGCTCAGGCCCGGCGGAACCCTCATCCTCGGTATCCCGAACATCGCGAGTTGGCAGTCCCGATTCGCGGGGCCCTCGTGGATGCACCTCGATGTCCCCAGGCACCTCTCCCACTTCTCACCCGATTCCATCGAACGCGCCCTCGTCGACTCGGGCCTTCACGTCGCCCGCCTCGACTTTCGATCGTTCGAGCACGATCCGTTCGGTTGGGTCCAGAGCGCGCTCGACCGGCTGGGCTTCGAACAGGGCGTGCTCGTGAAGCTGCTTGCGCGAATGGGCGAACGGCGCTCGGGCCGTCTGGCGACGCTGGCGGCGGTCGCCCTGGCCGTCCCGCTCGGTGTGCTCGGCCTTGCGGTCGCGCTCGCGAGCTGGCGCGCCGATGCGGGCGCGGTCATGGAGGTGTGGGCGGTTCGCGAAGAGCGCGGGAAGGGCTAGAGGTAGGTCCGGTTCTTGTCGACGATGAAGACCGGGCGCGCGACGCCGTTCTTGTAGGTGCGCGCGAGGTAGAGGGCGATGGTCGATAGCGCGACGAGCGCGAAGTAGAAGGTGGCGACCGAGGCGAGGCTCGCGATGGATCCGGCGCCGAGGCCGGCGATGGCGACGACGAGCGGAAAGAGGAGCCCAGAGACGACGGCGAGGTAGAGGATCAAGCGAAGCGGAAACGTCGAGCTCGCAAGGAAGCCCGAGACCGCGAAGCGCGTCATGTTGAAGAAGTTGTAGTGAGTCCTGCCGGATGTGCGCGCCGCGCGCACGTACGGGACGCCGACCCGAACGAATCCAACATAGCCGAGCTCCGCGCGCAGGAACACGTAGGTGGTGTGTGGCGCGAGGATCGCGTCGCGCACCTGGCGCGAGATCATGGCGAACTCGGCCATCCAGAGGACGATGTCGCTGTCAGCGATCCCCTTGTTGAGGTAGTAGAAGAGCCGGCGAAAGAACGTCACGAGCACAGGCTCGACGCGGTTCGAGCGGATGCCGTAGGCGACATCGGCCCCGCCCTCGATGGCGAGGTGGAAGTCCTTCAAGAGCTCGGGTGGATCCTCGCAGTCGACGTCGATCATCGCGTAGCGATCGGCTGTGACCAGCGATAGTCCGGCCAGCAGGACCGCGTGGTACCCGAAATTGCGCGCCAGCGAGATGATCTTGACGCGGTCGTCGCGCGCCCGCAGCTCGCAGATCCGTTCGAGACTGCCATCGGTGCTCCCGTCATTCACGAAGACGAGTTGCCAGGTCACGCCGGCCAGTGAGTCGAGCACCGTCTGCGCGCGCTCGTAGAAGGGCGCGATGTTGCCCAACTCGTTGTACACGGGGACGATGACCGCGAGCGTTCCGGTCATTTCGCCGACGCGGCCTCGCGGGACGCGCGCAGTCGGTACTGCACGATGCGGTGGTAGCGGCGTGTCACGACGTCGCCCGCCGAGAGTCGGCTCTCGCGGTAGTGAGCGATGAGGTCGTCAACCGAGGCCTCGAGCGGTCGCGGGTGCCACCAGGATCCGACCATGCGAGAGAGTTTGGACGTGTCCATCGCGTAGTCGCGGGGATCGGAGCCGTGGTGCTGTTCGACGATCCCGGCGGCCGTGACACGCGCGACCAGGTCCGCGGCTTCGCCGACCGAGATATTGCGGGCCGCCGAGTTGTAGAGACCGGTGACCCCACGCTCCAGCAGACCCACGGTGAGTGCGGCAAGGTCCCGTACATCGATCACCGGCCGACTCGTGGCGGGGGTGGTCGTCAGGACGATCTCTCCGGTCGCGACGGCGGAGGCGACCATGGCGTTCAGGAGGAGGTCGCCGCGCAGCACGGGAGCCGGCCCGTGGACCGTCCCGTTGCGGAGAACGAGGGCGTTCGCGCGCCTGAGCGCCACATCCTCGACGGCCACCTTGAGCTCGGAGTAAAGCGTGAGCGGCCGGAGGGGCGCGTCCTCGCCGCACATCGCCGCGCTGACCCCGTAGACGGACGCGGACGAGTACACGACGAGTGGCCGATCACCGGCGAGCTCGATGGCGCGGACGGTCGCGTCGAGGTTCACCTCCCTCGTGAGCTCGGCGTCGAGCTCGCCCAACGGATCGTTCGACATCGCCGCGAGCAAGATGACCGCGTCGCATTGCGCGACGGCGCGCCGCAACGCCTTGGTATCGCGGAGGTCGGCGAAGGCCTGATGCGCGACGACGGGCAACGAGTGCGTGGCGAAACTCGCGAAGAGAGCGCTGTCGTAGCCGTGGACCTCGTGGCCGGCCTGGGTGAGCGCTTTCGCGAGGACCGGCCCGATGTAGCCGAGATTTCCGGTGACGAGAACCCTCACCGGACACTCCCGACAGGGCGGCCCAGCTGAGCGCGCACGGCGGAAACGGCAGCCGCCAGCGTGCCCGCGTCGCGATCGCGCTGCGAGAGCGTCGGCGCCGCGATCGGCCAGCGGATCGCCGCATCGCGATCGTCGTATCGAAAACCGAACTCGTCGGACCCGTCCACTTCCTCCGTGAGCAGGTAGCAGACGGTGGCGCCCTTCTCCGTCGCGTAGCCGTGCGCGACTCCCGGCGGAATGAAGATGCTCTCGGAGTCGCCGAGGCGGATCTCCTCCTTGATCTGCGTATCGCTTCGCAGATCGACGAGCGCCATGAAGACGGCGCCGGTGACCACGTAGCACAGGTCCGACTGGCGCAGGTGGTAATGCATCCCGCGTAGCGTGCCCGCGGTCGATGAGGTGACCAGGACCTGGCGCACCTCCATCGGCTGCGACGACCGTCGCCACAACTCTCGCAGGGTGCCGCGCGGGTCGGTGTGAGGCGTGAGTGCGTGCCGCTCGACGCCAGGAATCCTCGTGCTCATGTCAGTCGAACACCGCCACCGCGGGAACGGGACGGACATAGCTGCCGCGATAGCCGGCCGCGCGGCTCCGCCTCACGATCTCGGACTCGAAATTCCACGCGAGGAGGAGGAGGTGGTCGACCCCAGCCGCCGCGAGCTCGCTCGGCCCCACGATCCGCATGCGCGCACCCGGCGTGAAGAGGCCCCACTTCTTGGGGTTGTCGTCGACCACCGCGGGAATCGTGTCGGCTTTCATGCCTGAGAAGTTCATGAGCGTGTTGCCTTTGGCGCTGGCGCCATACGCCCAGATCCGTTTTCCCTGGGACCGCAAGCCCTTGAGCAGGTGCGCGAGCTCGGTCATGTTCCGGCGGACCCGCTCACCGAACGCGACGTAGACCCCGCTATCGGTCATGCCGAACGCGCGCTCTCGCGCGAGCGTCGCGGTCACGCGATCGCTCGCCTGACGCGTGCCTGCGCGGCAGGCGAATACGCGGATCGTCCCGCCGTGGATGTCCGGGAAATGGTCGACGTCGAAGACGTCAAGGTTGTGCGCGTGGAGCAGCTCGCGCATCGGATGAAGCCCGAAGTAGGAGAGATGCTCGTGGTACGCCGTGTCGAACTCGTTCCGGTCGATGAAGTCGATCACATAGGGGACTTCGACGATGAAGATCCCCCGCGGAGCGAGCGCGATCTCGACCGCCCGGACGAACTCGTGAACGTCGTCGACGTGTCCGAGGACGTTCTGCGCGGTGATCGTCATGGGCCGGCCGTACCGCTCGATCACCTCAGCGGCGAGAGCGGGACTCCAGTATTCGGCGACCGTGGGAATGCCTCGCGCGGTCGCCTCGGTGGCCAGATTCCTCGCGGGATCCACGCCGAAGACCTGCATGCCAAGCGACCGGAAGCACGACAGGAGCAGGCCGTCG
>VBEY01000061.1 GCA_005889295.1 Chloroflexota bacterium
CTTGCCGACCGAGCTCGAACACGCCGCGCGAGTCGACGGTGCGTCGGAGTGGCAGGTGTACCGCCACGTCATCGTGCCCCTTTCGCGTCCGGCGCTCGCTGTTCTTGCGATTTTCACGTTCCAGCGTTACTGGAACGCGTTCATCTTTCCGCTCGTGATCCTGCACGATCCATCCAAATATCCGGTCCAAGTCGGTCTCGCCACTCTGCAGGGCGAGTTCAACACCGACTACGGCATGCTCATGACCGGCGCCGCTGTCGCGGCGATCCCGATGATCGCCGTGTTTTTCGCTTTCCAACGACACTTCATCGAGGGGATCCGTATCGGCGGCGTCAAGGGCTAGCGCGGCGACGCTCTGGCTCGGCGATCCCGAAGGATCTCCCCGATGCCGTCCGCGGCACCCTGTGGTCTACTCGAACCTTCGCGTCACAAGGTTGAATGTGCCGCTGACGCCCGTGACGGTAGTGAACCGCACGGTCTCCGTCGTGATCGACTCGATGCGAAGAGCGCCGAGTTTCTGCCTCGTTCGATACTCGCCCGACTCCGGCGCCGCGACCTGGTTCGGGTTGAGGATGCGCAGCATGAGCCAACCTTGCGCGGTGTCAGGACGATCGGCTCCTGCGTATACCTGGGTCACGTAACCGTCATGGATCACTTGAGCGGCGCTCGTCACGAGACAGAACTGCGAAGGGCACGGGTAGTTGAACTGGTTGAAGATACCTTCCGAATACGTCGAGAGGTCGACGTGTCGATAGGAAGGCGGCGGGGACCCGATTGGTGCGGGCTGCTGCGCTAACGATCGGGAATGGGCCTCGTCGGCAGCGATTTGATCGAGAAATCGCCGCTTCGATACCGGTGGCGAGCCGAACCTCGGAGAAGGCGCGACTGTCGCCAAAGACGGGCGTGTTTCCAAGACAGCGGGTGTCTCAGGCGTCAGCGCGAGGGTGGTCGCGATGAGGAACGCAGCGACGACTCTTGGGGCGATGACCGTCATCACCGTCAATCCTCTCGCGCCCTCTACCACGACGAAACGAAGTTGGGCTCAGTAAGTACTACCGAGGCGCTATGACTTCTTCGGCGACCGCGTACGCGTCGACAACTCAGACCGTCTTCGCCCGCTCCTTCTCCGCGAGCTCCCGGCGCAGGATCTTCCCCGACGCGGTGCGGGGCACCTTGTCGATGAACTCGACCTCGCGAACGCGTTTGTAGTCGGCGATCCGATCCTTCACAAACGCGATGAGCTCCTCTGCCGTGGCCTGCATGTTCGGGCGGAGCTGCACGAAGGCCTTCGGGATCTCGCCGGCTTCCTCATCCGCCTTCCCGATGACGCCGGCGTCGGCGACAGCGGGGTGCTCGCAGAGCACCGCCTCGACCTCTGCCGGTCCGACCCCGAATCCCTTGTATTTGATGAACTCCTTCTTGCGATCGACGATGAAGACGTAGCCGTTCTCCTCCCGGCGGCCGACGTCTCCGGTGTGGAACCAGCCGTCGCGGATGACGTCAGCCGTGTCCTGCGGCTTGTTCCAATAACCCGTCATCACCTGCGGGCCGCGAACGCAGATCTCGCCCACCTCGCCGCTCGCGAGCGTTCGACTGCCGGTTTCGAGGTCGACGATCTTGTCCTCGGTCCCTGGAATGGTGGGACCGATCGACTCGAGCACCGCGGCGTCGATCGGATTCGAGTGGGTCACCGGCGAGGTCTCGGTAAGGCCGTAGCCCTGGATGAGCGGCTTGCCAAGACGCTGAGTCATCCGGCGCGCGGGGTCCGGCGCGAGGGGCGCCGCACCGCTGAAGAAGAAACGCACCGACGAAAAGTCGTGCTTGTCGACTTCGGGGCTGGCGGCGAGGCCCAGGACGATCGGCGGGACGATGAAGCAGAGCGTCACCCGGTGGCGTTCCACGAGGGTGCAGTACTCGACCATGTCGAACCGCGGCATCGCAACCTGCGTCGCCCCGAGGCTGATCGCGCCAGACATCAGCAGGTTCAGCGCATAGATATGAAAGTACGGAAGGACATTGAGGAAGATATCGTCGCGGCCGACCGGGACCGCCGCGAAGAACTGCTGCTGGTTCGCCGTGAGGTTGCGATGCGTGAGCATCACACCCTTCGGAAAACCGGTCGTCCCGCTCGTGTACGGCAGCGCCGCGAGAGCCTCCATGCCGACGCTGACGGAGACGCTGCCTTGTTCTGCGGTCAGATCGTCGAAGCGTTCGACGCCGCTCGGAGCCGTCTTGCCTGTCACGGCAAAGGCACGCACTTTGCGAAGGTCACCGCGCACGGCGTCGACCACCGGTGCGAGGGCCTCGTGGTACAGAACGGCTGCCGCCCCTGCATCGTCTACCTGGAAGCGGACCTCGCGCTCCTTCGAGAGCGCGTTGATGGGGTTGACGACCCCGCCGGCTTTCAAGGTTCCGTAGAAAGCGAGCACGAACTCGATCGAGTTCGGCATGAAGAGCGTCACACGATCGCCCTTCCCGACGCCACGCTTGACGAGCGCGGCAGCGACACGGTCGGTCGCCGCGTCGAGATCGGCGTAGGTGACGACGCGATCGCCGAGGATCAGGGCCGGTTTCTGCGGGACCTCGCGCGCGACTTCGCGCAGGCGGTCTTGAAGGCTGATCTCCCGGTACGTGAATTTCGTCGGCGGCCGTGTTGACGCGATGGCCATTGCCGTTCCTCCCCACGCCGTCTTCCGGGCCGGATTCTAGGCTCCGGCTGGCGCCGAACTATCGTTGCCGCGTGATACCGAGCGCTCCATTCGGCAGCACCGGACACCTGAGTCGCCGGACCATCTTTGGTGCGGCCGCGCTCGGCAAGGTTACGGATGCCGAAGCCGACCGTGCGTTCCAGCTCGTGCTCCGGTACGACTTGGATCACCTCGATACGGCGGCGAGCTACGGCGATTCGGAGCTGCGCATCGCGCCATGGCTGAAGCGAGAAGGCCGGGACCGCTTTTTTCTCGCGACGAAGACGGGCCAGCGCACCTACGCCGAGGCGCGCGACCAGATCCGCGCTTCGCTTCGTCGCCTTGGGGTGGACCACGTCGATCTGATTCAGCTGCACAACCTGGTCGACCAGGGCGAGTGGGACGTCGCGATGGGGAAGGATGGAGCGCTCCGCGCGGTGGTCGAGGCACGCGACGCGGGACTCGCGCGCTTCATCGGCGTGACCGGGCACGGGCTCGAGGTCGCGCGGCGGCACCGCGAAAGTCTCGAGCGCTTCCCGTTCGACAGCGTTCTGTTTCCATACAACGCCACGCAGCTCGCGGGCGAGAAGTACGCGCGAGAGGCAGAGGAGCTGATCGCGCTGTGCGTGAAACGCGGAGTCGCGATCCAGACGATCAAGGCGATCACGCTCGGGCCATGGCCGGGCGAGCGCCCCGCGAGACCCACGACCTGGTACGAGCCCCTCACCGACCAGCAGGACATCGACCTGTGCGTGCGGTTCGTGCTCGCGCGCCCGGGACTCTTCCTCAATACGGCGAGCGACATCGACCTCCTCGCGAAGATCCTCGACGCCGCCGACCGCGGCGGACCGGCACCGACCTCGGAAGAGATGGAGGATCTGATCCGGCGCCGCGAAATGGCTCCGCTCTTCGCGTAAGGAATGGCTCTCTCCTACAACCGGCTAACCGCCGGGCGGCGCCTCGAGCGGATCGCGGCGCTCTCGGATGGCGTTTTCGCGATCGCGATGACCCTCATCGTCCTCGAGATCCACGTGCCCGATCCCGGTCCCATACGCTCGGAGCAGGAGCTTTGGAATGCGCTCCTCGGGCTCGGCCCTCGCCTCCTCACGTACCTCCTCAGTTTCCTCACGCTCGGGATTTTCTGGAATGGCCAGCAGACGCAGCTGAACCTGTT
Source organism: Chloroflexota bacterium (assembly GCA_005889295.1). GTDB lineage: Bacteria > Chloroflexota > Limnocylindria > P2-11E > P2-11E > 3-1-20CM-2-70-9. The sequence goes on from VBEY01000061.1 coordinate 3,862, forward strand.
CGCCACCGCGGACCGGGATTTGAGCTGGCTCCAGCTGGCGTTTCTGGCCAGCATTGCCCTCATGCCGTTCTCGACCTCTTTGCTCGCGGAGTTCATCACCTACCGGCTGGCGTTGCTGGCGTATTGGGCGAACATCTTCTTGATCGGTCTCCTGTTGTATCTGAACTGGATCTACGCGACGCGCAACGGTCTCGCGACCCAGGAGGCGACGCCCGCCGTCTCGGCCGCGGTCAAGCGGCGGATCTTCGTCGGACAATCCCTGTACGCGTTCGGCGCGCTGCTGTGCATCGTCAGCCCGCTCCTCAGCATCGCGTTCATTGTTCTGGTGCAGCTCAACTTCGCGATCGCCCCAAAGATTCCGATCCTCTCCCGGGTCTAGCGCAAACATGGATGTATCTCTCGCGACGTTCGCAAGATAGACAAACCCAGTCGGCGCACGGGCGTCCTATCTTTCAATCGGTGGCGTACGCGGTCTTCCTCGCCTGCTGCCTGATCTGGGGAAGCACCTTCCTCGCGATCCGGATCGGCAACGAGGCTGTCCCACCGCTATGGGCGGCGACGCTACGCCTCGCCCTGGCTGCACCGCTCCTTGCCGGGCTGGTCCTCGCGACGCGCCAACGCTTTCCGCGCGGTCGGGCCCTGCGCGGGGCCTTGCTTTTCGGGGTCTTCAACTTCGGCGTCAATCTTTCTCTTCTTTACTGGGGCGAGCGGGTGGTCCCGAGTGGCATCGCGGCGGTTCTCTACGCGACCGTCCCGCTCTCGACCGCCTTGATGGCGGCGGCTCTCGGCGTGGAGCGGCTCGCTCCTCGAAAGCTTGGGGCGGCCGCACTCGCGATCCTTGGCGTCGCGGTCATCTTCGCCGGCGAGCTCCGGCTTGACGTTCCTCTCCCCGGCCTGATCGCGGTCTTCCTGGCCGCCACCGCCGCAGCCCTCTCGAGCGTCTTTCTGAAGCAGACCTCGCAGCCTTCGGCGATCGCCGCGAATGCGGTCGGCGCGGCGATCGGTGCCATCGTCTGCGCAGGCGTAAGTCTCGCGCTGGGCGAGGACCATGCCCTACCCACGACCTCCGCGGGCTGGTGGCCGATCGCCTATCTGACGATCGCCGGATCACTCGGCGCGTACGTTCTCTACACCTGGCTCGTGCAGCACTGGCCCGTGACCAACGCGAGCATGGTTGGTGTCGTCGTCCCGGTCATCGCCGTCATCTTGGGCGCTCTGGTCAAGGGCGAGCAGCGTGCGGCAGAGTCGTACCTCGGCGCCCTCGTGGTGCTCATCGCGGTCGTCGTGGCGTTGCGACCGTCGTTCGGCCTCAGCCGAGCAAGAGGAGCGGCTACAGCGAAGTAGGCGGATCTAGCGCATCTCGAGCGGCTTCTTCCCATCGGGGGGCGGGAATGAGTCATCGAGCTCGTCGAGGTCGCGCTTCGTCAGCTTGATGTCGGCGGCGCCCCGGTTCTCGCGAACGTGCTTCGGGTCCGCGGCCTTCGGGATGGCGATGACCACGTCTTCGCGGATCACCCACGCGAGCGCGATCTGCACCGGCGTCGCGTCGTGCCGCTCGGCCACGCGCTTCAAGGCGTGGTGCGGGTGGGTGAGCAGTCCCTCCTCGACCGGTGAGTACGCGATGACCGGCCGATGCCGCTTTCGCATCCAACGCAGAAGATCCCACTCGATGCCGCGCCGCTCGAGGTTGTAGAGCACCTCGTTGGTCACGATGCGCTCGAGGCCGCCTTTCAGCCGCGCGAGCTCCTCCATGTCGTCGACGTCGAAGTTGCTGACTCCCGCGTAGCGGATCTTCTTCGCTTCGAGGAGGTCATCGAATCCGGCGAGCGTCTCCTTGAGCGGCACGTCGCCGCGCCAGTGAAGGAGGTAGAGGTCGATCTGCTCGACATCGAGCCGGCGGAGGCTTCGATCGCATGCCGCGGCCATGCGCTCAGGCGTCGCGTTCTGTGGATAGAACTTCGTCACGACGAACACCTGGTCGCGACGACCCGCGATCGCTTCACCGACAACCCGCTCGGCGCCGCCATCGGCGTACATCTCCGCGGTGTCGATCAGCGTCATCCCGAGGTCGATCCCGGTACGCAACGCCGCGACCTCGCTCTTGCGCTTGCTCGCGTCTTCGCCCATACGCCACGTCCCCTGGCCGAGGACAGGGACACTCTCGCCGCCGGGAAGTCTGGTCGAACGAATCCGGGTCACCGGGAATGACCGAGCACGAGCTATGCCGCTGCGCGCGTTACGAAGAGCGGCGCATCCTCATCATGTAGTAGAAGAACCCGCCGATGAGGAAGACCGGCAGCAGGCTGAGGACAATCGAACCGATCACCCCCACGGTCTGACTCCCCTGTTCGTATCTGAGCTCGATGGGCTGCGATGGATGCGCAGTGTTGTAGTCCGAAACAGCGAGCGCGAGGACGGTGTCCGGCTCCGGTAGCGTCGTCTGTTCCTTGTGCGTCGGGTTGTCCCTGAACTCGAGGGTCGCCCTGTTACCGGTGACGGTCACCGCGCGCACCAGGCCTGCGCCGATGTCCTGGAGCGCCTGGCTCAACGCGACCTGCGGCAGCGACGGCGTTTGCGAACGGTACGCGTAGAGCAGCGCCACCCCCATAACGACGAGTAAGAGAGTGAGGATTCCGTTCTGCAGCCAGCGGGATCGGACCTCGGGACCGCGCTTTTCTTGGGATCCGGCGGGTGTCGCGAAGGTGCCCGACTCACGGAATCCACCGCAGCGGCAGGGAGCTCCCCCGACCTCGCGGTAGCAGGGCCGCTCCACCGGCGGATCCGACCGCAGGCGCGCGCGAACCGTGTCACGGTCGTGCCAGTCGCGGGTGTGGCCGCACGTGTCGCAGATCGCGCGCGAGTCGAGCACGGACGAACTCTACTGAGCCGACGGGCTCAGTGGATCCAGGAGAGCGTGCACATGTCGGGACAGCCGAGCGCGAGTCTCGTCGCGTACGTGAGATCGAACTCGCGACTCAGGATCGTGGGGCCGCGATCGACGACGGGGACGGTGACTTCGTTTGCGCCGTATCGGAGATGCACGAGCGTGCCGCAGGGCATGGTCCGATGGGCCACGCCCTGAAGCGTGGTCGTGAGCGTCTGGCCACAGGCGGTGCGGTTGCCGTAGAGGCCGGGTCCGTAATACGACGCGAGAACGGTGGTCGTTATCACTGGGCCCGGTTGAGGCGGAGGCGGCGGCGCCGTCCCATCCGCCTTGAGTACGGTGACGACCCAGAACACGCCGTAGTCCTCCATCCACTGCGCGCCTTCGATGAGCGGTCGCAGCGCGACGCGGAATGTCCCGGGCACCGGCGGCGCGATCACCTGGAACTGGAACCACGCGATCTGATTGGGTCCGACGTACGAGGCAGGCTGCAGCGCGAGGCGGTTGTAGCGCGGCCATCCGGTCTGCGGAGAACCCAAGCTGCCGTCTCCGCCGAGGATGCTCGCCGAGTCTTGGCCGGGCTCAGGTCCCCACGTGCCGAGATACGCGGTCTCGCCCATATTTCCTTGGACCCAGCCGCGCGATCCGCTGTTGTAGAAAGCGACGGTCGCCGTCGCTTTCGTTCCCATGCAGAGCGACATGTAGCCACTCTGTCCGTACCACGACGCGTGGAAGCCCGGCATGCCGCTCGGGGTGCGAGCTGGCGGCGCGATGCCAGGTCCCGCGTTGCTCACGCATGTAGCCGCGCGCGATTCATTCATCGGCGCAAGCGCGACGACAAGCGCAAAGACAATCAGAAGGTTGCGAGCCCTACCCACGTCACGTCTAACGTTCGGGTGCGATCGGCGATATGTGAAAGTTGCGGACCGGTGTCTGCGGGAACCCTTACTTCCAGCGATGCCCGACGAGCCCGGCCTCGAACGATCGCTTGTCCAGTCGAGTTAGGCGCTTTGCCATCGACGGTCGCAGAAGCGGCGTGTGCGAAATCGTGAGCAGGTACTCCGGGATGAACCACACCTGTTTGTCGGTTGTCATCCAGTCGAGATCGTCGAATCGCGCGAGATTCACCGGCCTCGAGAACGTGCGCAGCGTTCGCTCGCGCCGGAGATTGAAGTAGGCGTAGAAGTAGCTCATGGTCAGCTCGCGCAACGTGCGATGGATCGGCTCGCGGTAGGCGAGCCCGTTGTAGTTCGACTTCGCCACCGCGCCCCAGTGGCCGCGCTCCTTGTAGACCGCGACGACATGATCGGTGTCATGCTCGGCTTCGAGGTCAATCACGAGCGGGGGAAAACCCAGCACGCGAAGCGCCGCCGCCGCGAAGATCGCGGCCTCAAGACAATGCGCCGTGCGCTCGCGCAAGACGCGCCTTGGCGACCACGCCGTCGTCGCCAAGTGATAGGGCATGTCGTCGAGAAACCGCTGGACACCGTACGGCGTCTTGAGCGCGCGCAGCGTTCGCAGCTCCGCCGGCGTGAAATCATGCACCTGGAGCATTCTTGTGGATAAGGCGACCCGCCGGAGCATCGATGCTGTCCTCGCCGACGCGCAGGCGCGCCTGCGGCGCCTCTCGCCCGGCGAGGCGGCCGCGGCATTGTCCAACGGCTGGACGCTCGTGGATACCCGGGACGGCGACGTGATCGCGCGCGAGGGGGCCATCCCCGGGGCCCTGCGGATACCGCTCAGCGTGCTCGAGTGGCGTGTTGACCCCAGCTCGGAGACGCACAGCGCGGAGCTCACCGGTCGCGAAGACCGGCTCATCCTGATCTGCCGCGATGGCTACTCCTCGAGCCTGGCGGCGGTCCGCTTGCACGAGCTCGGCTTCAGTGACACGACGGACGTGATCGGTGGCTTCGGCGGGTGGGTGGCAGCGGGTCTTCCCGTGGATAAATGAGCGCGCGACCTGGGGTCGGGCTGCCCGGGACCGTCACCATGCGCGAGGCCGAACGGCTCGCGGCCGAAGCCGAGAGCGCCGGCGCCTCCAGCGTCTGGGTCGCAGACGTGCGGCGCGAGCCGTACCTCGCATCCGCCGCGGCGTTGCGTGCAACGACACGCGTGACCGTGGGGATCGACGTCGCGGTCGCATTCTCGCGGTCGCCCGCCGTCACGGCTCAGGCCGCGTGGGACCTCGCGGGATATGGCAGCGGGCGGTTCGTCCTCGGTCTGGGCAGCCAGGTCGGGCCGACGCTCCTCTCGCGTTTCGGCGTGGAGCTGGATCGCCCGGCCGCGCGCATGCGTGACTACGTCCGGGCGGTGCGCGCGTGTTGGGACGCGTACCGGAAGGGACACGGCCGGTACGAAGGCGAGTTCTACACGATCCGGCAGCCGATCTTTTCACCGGGTGCCGACGACCCGTGGCCCGACACCCCGATCTACGTGGCCGGAGTGAATCCAGTCATGACCGCCGTGGCCGGAGAGGTGGCGGACGGCTTCGCCGCGCATATGTTCTGCACCCCGACCTATCTCGACCGGATACTTCGCCCGGCCCTCGCTCGAGGCGCCACGCGAGCGAAGCGTGAAGCGCCGCCGGTGCTCGTGCCCCTCGTCGTCGGACGAGACCGTGCGTCGCTGGCGCTCCAGATGACGACGTACACCGTTCCCGCGTACCGCCGCGTCCTCGACGAGTCCGGCCTCCGGGAGGAGGCCGACGCCATCCTCGCCGCGATCGCGGATCGAAGGCGTAGCGAGGCCGCGCGGATCATCGAAGAGCATTGCCTCGACCAGCTCGGCGTCGCGGTCCTCGACGATCTCGCCGAACGCGTCAGGCACTGGAGTACGCACGCCGATGCCATCGGACTCACCGTGCCCTGGTATGGGCTCGACCGCGACGCGCAGATCGCGTTGTTTCGCGATGTGCTGCGTGCACTCGAGGGGATGTAATCTCCGCCGATGCCGTTCAAAAGTCAGGCACAGAGACGGAAGTTCGCGGAGCTCCTGGTCAAAGGCGAGATCTCGAAAGAGACCTACGAAGAGTGGAACCGTGACACCGGGAGCAAGAAGCTACCCGAACGCGTGAAACCCAAAGGTGGTCGGGCCGCCAAGAGCAAGCGCAGGACGAAGCCAAAAGGCAAGCCAGCGAAGAAGCCGACATCCCGCACCAAAGGCAAGATCCGGAAGCGCTGACGCGGCGGGACGGCCGCGTCCTTCACGATCGAAGGTCCGCGGCCTCCCTCAGTCGATCGCTAGGCGCTACCTGGTTGCGGCGACGGGCATGAGGATCTCGGTGAAGTACACCTCGAACGCCTCGACCTTGCCGCCCTTGCCACCGATCTTCTTGATTGCTTCATCGCGAAGGCCGGCAACGGCTGCTTCGCTCTTCTGCATGTCCTGCTCGGTATCCCAGGCGGTCGAGGAGTAGGTCCGCCCGGTCTTTCGATTGACGAACAGCAGCGCGCTGCGCGCGCCGGGCTGCTTGCGGATCACCGGAACGATCCTCTCCTTGTAAAACGCGATGCCTTCGGCGGCCTTGGCCGGATCGGCCTCGACGGTCGTCACGCGGACGAACACGCCTGCTTTCGGCGGCTGGATCCGCTCCTGCACCACGACCTCGCACTCGTCCTCATCCACGATTTTGCTACCGGTGTTGCCCAGGACCGTCTCCGCCTGCGGGCGGACCTTTGGACGTGCGTTCCTCATGGCCTCTTCGCTTTCCCAGTAAGTGACTGAGAAGCCATCGCCGGTCTTGCGATTCCCGACGAGCGCAGCGCCGCGGAAACCGTCCTGCTTCTTGAGCAACGGGATCATCTCGCTGCTCAACTGTTTGATCGCCTTCTCGGCGTTGCTTGGCTCAGTCTTGAGCCGTATGACGCGCGCGTGGGTAGCTCCCCGTTCGTTTGACATGAATTGCCCTCCCTAGGCGAGGTCGCGTCGCGAATAGGAATCTACGCGGGGCCCGAGACGAGGCCGCACCGAACCTCCATCGGGAATGGAGCGCTTCCCCTTTTGTGCGCCCCACGCAGCCAGGTCTAACCATACTCACGCGACCAAGGCGCGCATCACTCTGAGGTAATGGAGTCACGCCAGGGGCGGAACGCGAAGGCGGCGGTCCAGATACGGTAGCGCTCACTAACTAGACTCGACGCGAATGGCCCGGATCACCGATCTCCTCGCTGCCGGGCGGACGGTCTCGTTCGAGTTCTTTCCACCGAAGGACAGTGAGGAGCAGAAGCTGCTGACGCGGACCATCGCCGATCTCCAGCCGCTCCATCCGTCGTTCGTCTCCGTCACGTATCGCGGCGGACGAATATCGCGCGAGCGAACGACCCGCGTCGTGATCGACCTGCTGAACACGACCGACCTCACGCCGATGCCTCACCTGACCTGCGTGGCGCATCCGCGCTTCGAGCTCGGCGAGATCATCGGCGGCTTCCGCGCGGCGGGGTTGGAGAATTTGCTCGCGCTGGGCGGTGATCCACTTCCGGCGGAGGAGTCTTACAAGGAGCTGGAGTACGCGTCGCAGCTCGTCGAGCTCGGGCGCCGGCTCGGTTTCGAGTCGATCGGGGTGGCCGCCCATCCGGCCGGCCATCCACGCTCCCCCGACCTTGTATCGGATCGCAAGCATCTCGCTTTCAAGATGAATCTGGCCGACTTCGCGATCACGCAGTTCTTCTTCAAGCTGGAGGAATACGAGCGCCTCCGCGACGAGATGGCCGCGCTTGGAATCACCAAGCCGATCCTCGCCGGCATCATGCCGATCACGTCGCTGGTCTCGGTCCAACGGATGGCGCAGCTGTCCGGCTACGCGGTGCCCGATGACGTCGTTCGCCGAATCCAGGCCGGCGGGGACGACCGCGACGAGATCCGCAGGCGTGGCATCGAGGTGGCGACCGAGCTGTGTCGCGACCTGCTCGCTGCCGGGGTGCCGGGGTTGCATTTCTACACGCTCAACTTTTCGAAGGCCACGCGCGAGATTCATACGAACCTGGGGCTCGTGAAGGATTGAGACGCAGGCGCCGAGGTTCCTCGACGCCTGCCTCACTGACGCGCCTAAGCTGTGATGGCTTCCTTGATCGGACCGCGAGTCTTTTTGGTCATCTCCTCGACGACGTCGAAGACTTTCGCTGAGATGTCTTTGACGGTCGGCTCCTTCTTCATCCCCAAGACGATGTCGCTACTGAGATACGCGTTCACAGACGCTTCGTCTCTGAAGAGGTAGACGCCGCCGGCCTCGTGGTTCTGGTCGTTGAGCATCCAGATCTTCCAGGTGAGACCCGGCACCGCTCCGATGGGATCCGCAAGGGGAGCGACGAGCTTGAGGTGATCGGCCGTCGCCGTCGTGAACTTGAAGTTGATCTGCAGGATCTTCTGGGACATTTCAGTTCCTTCCGTGCAGGGCCCTCGCGGCCCTCACATGCCGAGCACTCTGTTCCCGACACGTGCTGTTGGCATGACGTTTTCGTCATTAGGCGAGCGGGAGTCAGCCTCGGGTAAGCGGACCGCCAGGTGGTCTTACGCGGCCCGCTGTGGAATGTCGATGGAGCTGCGGAGGAACGCGACGGTTGCCTCAGCCAGTTCGCGGCGCCGGGCGTCGACCGTGATGGCGTGCCCGGTGCCCTCGAGGAACAGGGTCGTCACCGGTCCGCCGAGACGCGCCGCGAGATCGCGCGCGTACTGGACCGGCACGAGACGGTCGGAAACGGCGTGCGAGACAAGCGCCGGGCAGCGGATCTCGCCGAGCCGTCCGCGGACCAGACCAATCCCATGAATGAGCTCGGCGACCGCGCGCACGGGAGCCGGGTCGTAGCACTTCGCGCCAGCGTTCAGGTCGACGAGGTCGCTCGCCGGTGACGGCACATGCCTGATCACCCGCCAAACGTAGGGTGCGAGGTATGCGATTGGATTGCTCATCCCGAGCGCGGTCGCAAAGAGAAGCACCGCCGACGGTGTTCGACGGAGCGCGATATCGAGGGTCATCGTCGCGCCCGCGGAGAGGCCGCCTACGATCACCTCGTCATGCTCGCGGGCAAGGTCGTCGTACGCGGCGAGCGCGGACGCCATCCAGTCCTCCCACGAGAGTGAATCCATATCCGACGGTCGCGTGCCGCGTCCCGGAAGCAGCGGAACGCTCACGGAATATCCGTCGGCAACGAGGGCGTCCCTCAGGTACTGCATGTCGCACGTCGTGCCGGTGAGGCCGTGGAGGAGCAGGACCCCCGCGTCTCGACGGCCCGACGAAACCGGATGACCGTGCCTTCGCACGGCGTCTATCCAGGCACGCAGCATGCCATTCAATTAACGATCAGCCGCCGCAGATTGAGGCGACAGGGTGGGCTCAACTACCTCTCAATCGCTGCATCTCCCCCCGAACGGGGGAGCGTCCGAAGGCACGCCGGTTGCAATTCTTTTAGACATGCGGGTGCATATCGCCCCGTGTGATCGGTACCGCCTCCGCGTCACGACCTGGGGTAGCGGCGCAGGACCGCACGCCGTCGTTCTTCCCGGAATCTCCGCTGACTGGCGCGGGCTCGCACCACAGATCCGGACCCTTCGGCGCCTGGGATGGACCGTTCACGTCGTCGATCTCCCCGGCTTTGCGCTCCCGCCGGCGCTCAGGGCCCCCGACGCGACCGTCGTGCAGCTCGCCGATTACGTTGCGCGGGTGTTGACGAGCCTTGGGATCCCTCCCGCGCTCGTTCTCGGGCACTCGCTCGGCGGCGGTGTCGCGATGCACATCGCGATTCGCCGTCCCGAGCTCGTGAGCGGGCTCGTGCTCATCGCCCCGGTCGGGCTCGGCGTGTCCCTGCACTGGATCTACAAGCTCTACTGCGTACCGCTGCTCGGCCGCGCCCTTCTCCGGCCGAGCGTGCTCCGCGCGTCGTCGATCCGCCGATTCCTCGTCGGGAGCCGTCGCCGGGACGACCCCAGATTCATCGCGCGGCTGGTCCGACACGGTGAGCGTGCACGCCCGCGTGCGCTGTCGGCGCGCGCGATCATCTGGGCGAACCAGCCGCGGCGGTGGCGCAAGGCGCGAGCCCTTCTGCCGGGTGGCGAGCAGCTCGGGATCCGGATAGACGGTCCCCTCACGAAGCTGAGCAAGATCCCGACGCTGGTTCTTTGGGGCGACGAGGATCGCGTGATCTCCGCATCCGATGCCCGGCGGTGCAAAGAGCTGCCACTCGCGCAGGTCCGCATCGCCCGTGGCGTCGGCCACTCGCTGCCGCTCGAGGTGGCCGCCTGGGCGAACCGTCACATCGAGAAGTTCGTCACCGCTCTTACGACGACCGAGCTGCGAGCCGCCTGACCCTACGCGCTAGCTGCGCTCGGATCGCCAGGCCGCGATCCGCTCAAACACACCCCCGTCGTCGAGTGCGATCGCGCGCCTGTTCCGCTCTGAGACGAGGCGGGCGGTGCGCGCCGCACGCTCGGCGAGTTTCCGGCGTTCCGGAATGTGACGCGCGCGCTCGGCCAGGACACGCGCCACGTGCGCGTGTGCGAGCGCCTCGGTGAGTCGTTCGGCGTGGAGCAGGATCGGTCCGAGGTCTTCGTCGGCCAGAGGAGCGCCGCGGAGAAGCCCGGGCCCCTTACGCCGTACGAGACGGCCCATGAGCGACCGCAACGCACCGACGATGTGTCCCCGTGCCGCGGCGAAGTCGGACCCGACACGGCCGTCGAACGATGCGTCCGCAAGCAGTCGGCTCGGCCCGCGGCCAAGAAGCGACGCCGGACGCTGCAGCGTCGTCTTCATGAGGTCCTTTACGGCCATGAGCGATTGGATCTGCGACGTGCCTTCGTAGATCGGCGTGATGAGGCTGTCCCGCATGAAGCGGCCGACGTCGTACTCGTCGACGACACCGACCCCGCCGTGAACCTGCAGCGCGAGGCGACATACCCGGACCGCGCCCTCCGTCCCGTACCACTTCACGAGCGGTGTGAGCTCGCGCAGGTCGCGTGCGGCTTGTTCGTCGCGGCCGAACAGCACGAGGTCCTGGAGAACTGCGGCCGTGTACGCGAGAGCGCGCGCACCGGTCACGGTCGTTTCCATGTCGAGCAGCATCTCGGCCACCATGGGGTGCTCGCGGATCGGCTTCCCCATCTGGACGCGCTGCGTCGCGTACTCGGAGGCTTTATCGAACGCCGCGCTCGCGACACCGATGCCCTGGATGCCGACGCCGAGGCGCGACTCGTTCATGAACGTGAGGATCTGCTTCCAACCCTCTCCCGGCTTTCCGAGCGGCGTGGCGCGCGTCCCTTCGAAGAGCAGCGCGCACGTCGGCGAGCCGCGGATGACGAACTTGTGCTCGGCGCGCTCGACCACGTAGTTATCGCTCTCACGCTCTGCGATGAACATCCCGAGACCGTCGAGGCCGCTCGAACCGGCAACGCACCGGGCGAGCACGATCACGAGGTCGCCCTGGCCCGCGGAGATGAACTGCTTCCGACCCTGAAGGATCCAGCAGCCGTCCTGGCGCGGCGTCGCGGTCGTCGTCAGACGGCCGACGTCCGATCCCGCCTGCGGCTCGGTCATCGCGACCGCGCCCATGATCTCGCCCTTCGCGAGCGGTGGCAGGTAGCGAGCCTTCTGCTCGTCGGTTCCGAATCGGTAGACGAGCGCCGCCGGTGAGTTCCACCCGATGCCGTGCTGCACCTGCGTCGCGAGATCCGCTCGCGCGAGCATCTCCGCCATCATCATCGTGACCGTGAACGGCAGCCCCGCGCCGCCGAAATCGGCCGGCACCGAGGGCGACGCAAGGCCAAGTTCGGCGAGGCCGCGGAGGTTTTCCGTCATCGGCTCGTTCATCCGCACGTGGCCGTTCTCGCGGATGACCCCGATCGCGTCGACCTCGGCCGCCCTCGGGGCGATCTCCGTCGCGATGTACTTGCCGGCGAGATCGAGCACCTCGCGCCACGTCGAGACGGTTCCGGCAACATCGGCGCCTGGCTCGACCGCGCCGACGACGCGCGCCCACGGGATCACCTTGTCGAAGACCTCGACGAGGTCAGGGTTGCCGGTAAAGAAGTTCGTGGCGCTCACAGGCTGAAGAACGGCCGCCGCGAGCGCAGCGACTCGGTGGGCGCGAGCCGGTCGCCACGCGACGCCGCCAAGCGCTCGAGAGCGGTCACGATCCGTTGCCGCTCCGCATCCGCGTAGCGGAACGGTCCTCCCAGAAACGGCGGGAACCCGAGGCCGAGGACGGCGCCGAGGTCGCCTTCGGCAGGCGAGCGGAGGACTCCTTCGTCGAGGCAGCGGGCGGCCTCGTTCACGAAGGTGAGCGTAAGCCGCTCCGCAATATCACCCGCCGCAGGATGGGTCGGTGCGCCGAGCAGCTCGCGCACTCGCGGGTTCGGCATCCGCCGGCGCCCGTCGTAGCGGTAGAAGCCGCCACCCTTGTGCTTGCCCTTGAAGCCTTCGGCCACGAGCGCGTTCACGATCGAGGGCGCCGTCAATCCGCGCGCCTTCGACACGGTCTCGCCGGCGTGCCCCGCCACTTCGAGGCCGACCTCGTCGACGAGCTGCAGCGGGCCGACCGGCCAGCCGAAAGAGGTCATCGCGCGGTCGATGGCTTCGATCGAGTCGCCCTCAGCGAGCATCGCGAAGGCCTCGCCGATCATCGTCGACAGCACGCGTGTCGTATAGAAACCGGGACCATCGCCGACGACGATCGGTGTCTTGCCCAAAAGGGTCGCGGCGGCCACCGCGGTCGCGACGGCGTCCGCATCCGCGCCGGCCGGACGAACGACCTCGATGAGAGGCATCTTGTGCACCGGCGAGAAGAAATGCATGCCGACGATTCGCTCGGGCGAGCGCGCCTCACGCGCGATCTCGGAAATCGGGAGCGCCGAGGTGTTTGACGCGATGACCGCCTCCGGCCGCAGCACCTGCTCGAGCTCGGCGATCACGCGGCGCTTGGTGGCGATCTCCTCGAACACGGCCTCGATCACGAGATCCGCGCCGCGGAAGCCAGCGAGATCCGATCCGCCGCTGACTCGGCCCACGATTCGCGCCGCCTCGCGGCGCTCGAACACGCCCTTCTTCGCGGCATCGGTGGTGAGCTCGCGGATGGTCGAAAGCCCCTTGGCCACCGCGGCGGCATCGCGGTCGCGGGCGCGCACGCGAAGGCCGGACGAGGCCGCGGCCTGAGCGATGCCGGACCCCATGAAGCCGAGACCGACGACACCGACATTCGCGATCGCACGCGGCTTCCCGAGGCCCTCAAGCGCCGCTTTGCGCTGACGGAGCGTGAGCATGACGAGCGCCGTAAGGCTGCGTCCGGTCTCCCCGACGGCGAGCTCGCCAAACGCGCGCGCCTCCGCGTCGAGGCCCGCGGCGATGCCCTTGGCGAGACCGATCGCGACCGCATCGATCGCGGCGAGCGGCGCGGGATATCGGCCCTTCGTCTCCGCGAGCGTCCGCGAGCGAGCCTGCCGCAGCGCGAACGCTCGCGCCGGCGCGAAGTTGGTCGCGGCCCGCTCGATGGCCGTGGCACCGCCCTTGGACCTCCGCTTCGCGTCGCGCATCGCGTGATCGGTCGCCGCGCGCAGCAGGACGGCCGGGTGGACGATTTCGTCGACGACGCCCGCGCGAAGCGCACGTTTGGGCGCGAGCTGCCGCGCGGTCAGGATCATGTCGAGGGCACGCGGAAGCCCGATGAGGCGCGGCAGCCGCTGCGTGCCGCCGGCAGCCGGGATGAGGCCGAGACGGGTCTCAGTCAAACCGACCCGGACGTTCGGGGAATCCGCCGCGATCCGGTAGTCGCACGCGAGCGCGATCTCGAGGCCGCCGCCGAGAGCCGGGCCATTGATCGCCGCGACGGTAACGAACGGGAGCGCGGCGAGATCGTCGAGCACGCGTTGCATGGATCGGCTCGCCTTCTCGATGTCGGCCTGCGAGGTGCCACGCAGTAGCGAGAGATCAGCGCCCGCGACGAATTGGTCTGCCTTGCCGCTGGCGATGACCAGACCGCGCGGGCGCGCGTCGCGACTGGCGGCGATGGCCGCGGCCAGGTCTTGCATGAGCCGCAGGTCGATCGCGTTGACGCGATCGTCCGGACGATCGATGACGATCCGCGCGACACCCGCCGCGTCGGCCGGGATGAACGTGACCGACGGCCGCGGATCCGCGACCGGCGCCACCCTCTCGGCGGAGAGCGACGACGCGATCACGTCGCGCGCTCCAGGATGATCGCGGCGCCGTTGCCGCCCGCCGCGCACGCGGTCGCGAGGCCATACCTCGCTCCGCGCCGGTGCATCTCGTTCGCGAGCGTCAGCACGATGCGCGCGCCCGTCGCGCCGAAGGGGTGGCCAAGCGCGATCGATCCGCCCATGACATTCACCTTCTCAACGGGGACGCGGCCTATGCCGTTCCGCTCGAGGACGACGAGCGTCGAGAGCACCTGTGCCGCGAACGCCTCGTGCATCTCGAAGAGGTCGATGTCCTCGAGCGTGAGCCCCGCGCGTCGCAGCGCGATCGGGATCGCGTACGCGGGCGCGATCAGCAGCTGGTCTGCGGGATCGACCGCGGCGTAGGCGTAGCTGCGCACCGCCGCGAGCGGCTTAAGCCCGAGCGCTCGCGCTCGCCCCTCGCTGGCGAGGAGGACGGCCGCCGCGCCGTCCGTCAACGGGCTCGCGTTGCCGGCGGTGATCGTCCCGTGCTCCCGATCGAAGACCGGCCGGAGGGAGGCGAGCTTCTCGGCCGTCGAGTCGCGCCGGATGTGGTTGTCCGCCGTGACGGCATGTCCGTCGACGTACACCGGGCCCACCTCGCGACCGAGGCGCCCGTCGTCCCAGCCGGCGGCGGCGAGCCGATGGCTACGGAGCGCCCACGCGTCCTGGTCCTCGCGGGAGATCGTGTTGATCGCGGCCATGCGCTCGGCCGATTCGCCCATGGTTAGGCCCGTTGAGGTCTCACGGATGCCTGGCGCGACCGGAGCGATGTCGGATGCGCGGACATCTGCAAGGCTTCGCGCTTTCGCCGGGAGACTCTTGGCTTGCGAGGCGGCGATGAGCCCCCGCGCCAGACGAGGGGTGAGGGTCAGCGGGACGTTCGTGAGCGACTCGCTCCCCCCGGCGACCACGACATCGGCGTTGCCAAGCGCGATGTGATCGGCGGCGCTCGTAATCGCGACACAGGCCGACGCGCATGCAAGTCCGACAGTGAACGCGGGTATGTGGGCCGGCATTGAGAGCGATAAGACGACCTCGCGCGCGAGGTTGTGATACGCGACGGGACGCGCGACGTTGCCGAAGATCACCTCATCAATCTGGCCTACATCGATCTCGGTACGCGCGAGCGCCTCCGCCGTCGCCGCGCGGGCGAGGTCGAGCACATCGAGCTCGGCGAGGTCCGTTCCCGCTCTGACGAACGGGGTCCGAGCGCCGCCGAGTATCAACACGCGCGGCATTGGGCTTGCATGGCTAGCGATCAAGCGAGTTTCGACGTTATGAGCATGATGCAGCCGGTGGGCCAATGGGAAGCGGCGTACGACGCTGGGGTCCCCAGACACCTGACCTATCCCGGGTTGCCACTTCACTCCCTCCTCGAACGCACCGCCCGCGAGCATCCGGACACGGTTGCCACCGTATTTGGTGGTGCTGTCGCCAAATGGTGCATCGACTCGACCATGACCTACCGGGAGGTCGACGAGCTTGCGGATCGCTTCGCCGCCGGCCTCCAGCGGCTCGGCGTCCAGAAGGGCGACCGCGTGGCGCTCGTCCTTCCGAACTGCCCTCAGTTCGTGTACTCGTTCTTCGGGGCGCTCAAGGCCGGCGCCGTCGTGGTTCCGACCAACCCGCTGTACACCGTGCGCGAGCTCCACAACCAGCTCGCGGACTCGGGTGCGCGGGTCGTCGTGGTTCTCTCGCGCCTCTATCCGCAGGTCGCGGAGGCGGCAACCGGGACAAGCGTCGAACGGATCGTGGTCACGAACGTGAAGGAGCACTTCCCGGCGGCGTTGCGCGTCCTCTTCACGCTGGTGCGCGAGCGCAAGGAAGGCCATCGCGTCGATCTTCGCCACGATCCGCGCGCGATGTGGCTCAGGGACCTCTTGATCGACTCCGCCGCGCGCGTCCCGGTGGACGTCGCGCCGGCCGACCTTGCCGTTCTCCAGTACACCGGCGGCACGACCGGCGTCCCGAAGGGCGCGATGCTGTCACATCGAGCGCTCGTCGCGAACGTCCACCAGTGCAAGGCGTGGCACGCAGCGGTCGAAACCGGCGACCGCATCCTCGCCATCATGCCGTTCTTCCACGTGTACGGCCTCACCGTGGTGTTGAACCTCGCCGTCCTCAACGCGATGACGATGGTCCTTATCCCGCGCCCGGACCTGCGGCACATCTTCCTCGCCACGGAGAAGCACCACCCGCGCTTCTTCCCGGGCGCGCCGCGGATCTACATCCTCCTGAACCAGTCACGAGACCTCGCGAAATACGACCTGCGATCGATCGAATGGTTCCTCTCGGGCTCCGCGCCGCTGCCGGTCGAGGTCATGCGGCGATTCGAGGACCTCACCGGTGGCAAGGTCCTCGAGGGATACGGCCTCACCGAGGCGGCTCCCGTGACGCACTCGAATCCGCGCGAGGGGGTTCGCAAGCCCGGTTCCGTGGGAATTCCGGTGCCCGATGTCGACTGCAAGATCGTCGACATCGAGACGGGGACACGCGAGGTGGATGCGGGCGAGGCGGGGGAGCTGTGCCTCCGCGGGCCTAATCTGATGGACGGCTACTGGCAGAAGCCGGACGAGACCGCGGCCGTTCTCCGCGATGGCTGGCTTCACACCGGCGACATCGTTCGTATGGACGACGACGGCTATTTCAGCGTCGTCGACCGCAAGAAGGAGATGATCATCGTCTCTGGATTCAAGGTGTACCCGCGCGAGGTCGATGAGGTGCTGTACGCCCATCCGGCCGTGCTCGAGGCCGCCGCGGTTGGGGTGCCGCATCCGTCGAAGGGTGAGGTCGTGAAGGCCTTCGTGGTGCTGCGGCCTGGCACCGCCGCGACGGCACAGGAGCTCATGGACCACTGCCGCGCGAATCTCGCTCCCTTCAAAGTGCCGGTTGAGGTCGTGTTTCGCGCCGAGCTCCCGAAGACCCTCATCGGAAAAGTGTTGCGGCGCCAGCTCGCGGCCGAAGAACCCGGCGTGCCTCTTCTTCCCCTCCCGCGCGCGGGCTGAGCGCGGCGGGCGCGGGGTATGTAGCCTGGTCGCGCGCCCGGTGACCGGTCGATCAAGGAACGATCGGGGCCGATTCGAACGGCATCATCTCCAACATTGATGTGACATTGATGGCGCGATGAGGATCGTGGCCCCAAGTCTGCAGAGCCGCCGAGCGAGTCGGCATAGGTGGAGAACAAACCAGCCTTCACGGTGACTGCTGGGCGTCGCATACCTGCGCGCCCATTGGACGAGCGCTCGTCATCGGTTGAGAACGTCCGATATCCTTCACTCGAGAACACGAATCGTCTTGGCAACACGTCTAGCGGCGGTGGGGGGATGGTGGGCTCGCCGACTGCAAGTGATGAGCTTCGCGCGCGACTCGAGGCCGCGCGTCGCCTTGGAGCGCTCGGCGCCGACGCGCGTGACCTCACTGAGCTGTTCCACGCCCTCTACGAAGAGACCTCGCGCGTCGTGGACGCGACGGTCTTCCTCTTCGCGCTGTACGACGAGGCGAGTGAAACCGTTGAGGTCGTCCGGCAGGTGGACCGTGGCGTCGAGCACGAGGGTGGTTCGTTTCCGCTCGGTAAGGGATTCACAAGCGAGGTCATCCGAACGGGATTACCGAAGGTCATCCGGCGCTGGGCAACCGAAGGGCCGTCGGTCCGCCTTCTGTACGGGACCGAGGCCGGAGAGTTGGTCTCACCTCAGTCGGGGCTCGTAGTCCCCATTCGTTCCGCCGATCGCGTTCTCGGCGTGATTTCCGTTCAAAGCTATCGACCCGACGCCTACCAAGATGCAGATGTCCTCGGTCTGGAAGCCATCGCGGCTCAGGCCGGGATCACGATCAAGCGCCTGCGTGCAACGGAGCAACTGGCTCTCGAGCACGAACGACACGCTCTGCAGCTGGAGGCCGTGCTCGCCAGCATGAACGACGCGCTCCTGATCGTTGACGCGCGTGGCGCGATCGTGCGCTTGAACCGTGCGGCCCGCGACCTCCTTCGTCTTGATAGCGCGAGCCTCGTCCTGGGCCAGCCGCTCGAGCGACAGCGGCTCGAGCAATGGCCCATGACGGCGCGTGAGATTACCGGCGCGCTCGTGCCGGTTATCGATGCGCTGCGCTCAGGCACCGGGGTCGACGATATGGAGATCGAGCTTCGCTCGGCCGAACGGCGCGTCCTGAGCGTGAGCGCCTCCGTGCTCCGTCCCGCGAAAGGTCCCCTCCAAGGTGGCGTGATCGTGCTGCGGGACATCACCGGGCAGCGCGACCTGGAACGCCTGAGGGAAGACATCTTCGCCATGGCCTGGCACGACATGAGGACGCCTCTCACGCTGGTCAAAGGTCACGCTGAGATCCTCCTGCGTAGGCTTGCCGCGGGCGAGGGCGATGCCACAGCCACCAAAGAAGCCGCCGCTTCGATCGTCAAGCACGCTGACCGTCTCGCTGAGCTGCTGACGACGCTCTTTGACGTCCACTGCCTCGAAGCGGGTCTTCTGGCGTTGTCGCCTTGGCCGATGGATCTCGCTGCGATTACCCGCGAGGTAACGGAGAGTCTCCGCTTGACCGCGCGCCACAACCTCAACGTGGTCGCTGACACGAGCATTGAGGGTGAGTGGGACGAGCGACGGATTCGCCAGGTGCTCATGAACCTTCTGTCGAATGCACTGAAGTACTCGCCTGAAGGATCGACCGTGACGGTGTCGGCAACTGCCGACGCGCGGACCGCGAAGGTCTCGGTCCACGATGAAGGGATCGGCATCGACGGCGCCGAGCTCTCGCAGGTGTTCCGTCGGGGATACCGTGCGGAGCCCGCACGACAAGTCAAAGGCGACGGCTTCGGCCTCTACTTCGCCCACGGCCTCGTCGCGAAGCACGGCGGCCGCATGTGGGCCGAGTCGGCCGGCCGCGGTCAGGGGACCACGTTCTTCTTCACGCTGCCGTTGCGTGAAGCGAACGAAGCCGACGCGCCCGTCGAGAGGGAAGTCCCATGAGGCGCGGGCGGTTCATGGGCCTCAGTGGCGTACTCGTCGTGCTGGCGCTGGCGCTCGCACCGATGGCGCCTCCGGCGCGTGCGGATTCGACGGTCCCCGACAAGGTCGACCCGGCGCTCCGCGCGCTGATGCAGGCGCGTCCGACGGCGCTCCTCCCGGTCATCGTCGAGATGCAGCCGCCGGCCGCTCCGTTCACCGCCGCATCAAGCGCCAATCGCGCGAACGAGGCACTGGAGCTGCTCCGGCTTAATGGCACTGCCGCAGTAGCTCTCGCCCTGATCAACAGTGCCGCTGGATTCGCGAACGCCACTGGCATCGAGGCCATGAACCTTGTGCCGACCGTCGCGTACATCCACTTCGACGCGACCGTGGCACCGGCGAGCGCGGTCGCGAACACCGCATCCGTTTTTACCCTCGATCCGCTCCCAACTCCGCCCCCGCTGCCCACCCCGTCTCCCCCGCCGATCCTGACGCCGACCCCGACTCCGACACCTACTCCGACTCCGACTCCAACACCGACACCGACTCCAACGCCGACACCGACACCGACTCCAACACCGACTCCGACTCCGACACCTACGCCCACGCCGACCCCGGCCCCCACCCCGCCACCGACCCCTACCCCGACCGTGCCGACCGACCCGTCTGCGTCTGCGACCCCTACTCCTACCCCAACCCCAGCGGCTGCCTCCGCGCCGTCTGACTCGACGCCGCCCGCCGCCGGCGCGCCGGCTGACTCGACACCGACCTCGTCCTCGGCGCCGTACCCGCGTGTCGTGAACGCCGACCAGGTCTGGGCGCGGGGCACGACCGGCCAAGGCGTGACCATCGCGGTCCTCGATTCAGGTGTTGCGGCGGATCCCGACCTGGTCCAGCCGACGAACCGCATCCTCGCCTCGGTCAACTTCGCCGATCAGCGGCTCGTGAGCGACCCAGGCGGTCACGGCACGCACGTCGCCGGGATCGTCGCTGGGAACGGCCAAAAGTCTGCCGGGCAGTTTGTCGGTGTCGCACCGCAAGCGAACATCGTCGATGTCCGCGTGCTCGGCCGCAACGGCAGTGGTCGGGTGTCATCGGTGGTCGCCGGGATCCAGTGGGTCCTTGCGCACCGGTCCACTTACAACATCCGCGTTCTCAACCTCTCGTTCGGGGCTCCGGCCCCGACGTCGTACCGAACGGATCCAATGTCGGCTGCGGTTGAGATCGCTTGGCGCCGTGGCCTGGTCGTCGTCGTGGCGGCAGGCAACGGCGGACCCGCGCGCAACAGTGTCGCGAGCCCGGGCATCGACCCGTATGCCATCACCGTGGGCGCGACCGACGATCACGGCACGATCACGACACGCGACGACACGCTCGCCCCGTTCTCCTCGTGGGGCACGTCGGACTCGACTGCCAAGCCCGACCTGGTCGCGCCCGGGCGGAGGATCGTCTCGCTCCGCGTAACGGGAAGCGCTTTGGACGTGCTGTTCCCCGACCGTGTGGTCATTGCAGCGAACGGGTCGACCTATCTCCGCCTCAGCGGAACGTCAATGGCGACCCCCGTCGTGTCCGGCGCGGTCGCGCTCTTGCTCCAGAGCCGGCCGAACCTCACTCCGGATCAGGTCAAGGCGATCCTCGTCGGGACGACGCAGCCGTACGGGCAGGACAGCGGCGGGGCACTGCCCGATCCAACAGCAGGCGGTAGCGGGCTCCTCGACGCGCTCGCTGCGGTCCAGAGCGCTGCGCCCCCTGCGGGATCAACTACAGGTATCGGTTCCGCGGCGTTCGCCCAGACCGTCGTGACCCAGGTGACAGCCCGCGCGAATCGCGGTCTCCGGCCCGCCGACACCTTCGCCCGCGCGCTCTACCCATTCCTCCATACCGTGCCTCTCAAGTGGAAGAACCCGACCTACGGCGCCATCCTCTGGGA
>VBEY01000196.1 GCA_005889295.1 Chloroflexota bacterium
CGCGGGCTCCGGCAAGGCGGATGCGCTCCCCGAGCGCTCCCGCGCCGAATCCCGCGAACACGACGAGGATGACCACGCCAATGCGGATCGCGCCGAGCATCAAGACGATGGCCTCGGCCGACGTCGGCATGTAGATGGCGATCCGGTCGCCCTTCCGGATGCCCATCGCGCGAAGGGCCGCCCCGACCTGCTTGGTCTCGCGGTGAAGCTCGGCGTAGTTGACCGTGCGGCGCTCGCCGCGCTCGTTCTCGGTGATGAGCGCGACGTGCTCGCCGCGACCGGCCGCGACGTGGTGATCGACGCAGTTGTAGGCGAGGTTCGAAAGACCGCCCGTGTACCAGCGGAAGCTCGGCGGCTGCCAGTCGAGCACGCGCTCCCACTTGCGGAACCACGGCACCTGCTCGGCGGCCCGTCCCCAGAAACCCTCGGGGTCTTCGGTCGCTTCGCGCCGCCACGCGCGGACCTTCGCGATCGCGTCCTGCGCCGTCACGCCTTCTCCCGCAGCTTGTACCGCTGGATCTTCCCGGTCACGGTCTTCGGCAGCTCGGGCACGAACACGATCCAACGCGGATATTTGTACGGCGTGATGCGCCCCTTCACGAACGCTTTGAGCTCCTCGGCGAGCTCGTCCGACGGTTTCTTGCCGTTCTTGAGCAGCACGAAGGCCTTCGGCTTGACGAGCTCGTCCTTGTCTTTCGCACCCACCACGCCGCACTCGAGGACCGCTGGGTGCTCCATGAGCGCGGCTTCGACTTCCGCCGGCGAGACCCACTGGCCCGAGACTTTGAGCATGTCGTCGCTCCGACCCTCGTACGTGTAGTAGCCATCCGCGTCGAGGTGGTACTTGTCGCCCGTGACATACCACTCGCCCTTGAACGCGGCCTTCGACTTCTCGTGCTTGTTCCAGTAGTAGGCGGCGCACGAGTCGCCCGAGACCCAGAGGTTGCCTGTCTCACCCTTGGCGAGCGGGGCGCCGTCGTCGTCGACAATCTTCGCCTCATATCCCGGCACCGGCATGCCGCTCGTTCCGCCCTTCGCCTTGCCCGGGAAGTTCGAGATGAAGATGTGCAGCATCTCAGTTGCGCCAATGCCGTCGAGGATCTCGAGCCCGAAGCGATTCTTCCATTGATCGAAGAGCGGCTTCGGCAGCGCCTCGCCCGCGCTCACGCACATGCGGAGCGACGACAGGTCGTACTTGAAGTCCTGCTCGGGATAGGCGAGGAGGGCGGCGTAGAACGTCGGCGCGGTGAACAGGACGGTCGGCTTTTCCTGGGTGATGAGCGAGTACACGAGTTCCGGCGTCGAACGCTCGGGCTTGTACACGCTCGACGCGCCGACCGCGAAGGGGAAGAAAACGCCGTTTCCAAGACCGTACGCGTGGAAGAGCGGCGAGACGGTGAAGTGCCGGTCATCTTCGGTCGTGCGCAGGACCAGTGCGCCGTAGGTGTCCGTGCAATAGACCATGTCGTGCTGCAGATGCACGGCACCTTTCGGGAAACCGGTGGTGCCGGATGAGTAGAGCCAGAAGCAGGCGTCGTCGGGCGTCGTCGCGGCGGGATCGAGCTCATCGTCGGCCGCGGCGAGAAGCTTCTCGAGCGACAGCACTCCGGTCGCGTCGGCTCCGCCCGACACGATGACGTGCTTGAGGCGAGGGGCCTCGGCTCGAATCTCCGCGACCTTCGGAAGGAGCGGCGCCGAGACGACGATCGCGACGGCGCGGCTGTCGTTGACGATGTAGGCGAGGTCACGCGGCGTCAGAAGCGTGTTTGCCGGGACCGGAACCGCGCCGATCTTGATCGCACCGAAGAACGCGTACGCGAACGCCGGCGAATCAAGGCACAGGATGACGACGCGCTGCTCGATGCCGATCCCGAGCTCGCGCAGGGCGTTGCCGCAACGGTCGACGTTGTCGGCAAGCTCTCCATAGGTGACGCTCTTCCCCTGGCAGCGGATCGCGATAGTCGATTCGCGCACGCCGCGGTGCGAATCGATGAAGGTCTCAGCGGCGTTGTAGCGCGCGGGCAGCTCTGTTAGGCGCAGCTCCACCACGCCCGGATTATGTCCCCGCGCCAGACCTCACGACGGGTTGAGCTCCACATACGAATCCAGGACCTCGGGATGCTCCCGACTGAGGCGGTCGCGAAGCCGGGCGAGAAGTCGCTCCGCAGCCCCCGCGGGGAGGTCGTCCCGCACCGAGACTCGCGCGAGAACGAGCAGCTGCTTCGTGCCCATTTGGACCGCTCGGAGGTCGATGACCTTATCGACGCCGGGCTCGGTCGCGATCGCGAGGCGCAGCTTGTCGAGGATTTCGTCGGGCGGCGCCTCGCCGACGATCAGGCCGCGCGCGCTCCACGCGAGCTGGTACGCGACATAGATCAGGATCACGCCGATCACGCCGCTGGCCAGCGAATCGAACCGGTGATCGCCCGTCCACACGGTGAGTCCGAGACCGAGGCTCGCGGCGACGAGGCCAGCGAGGGCCGCGCTGTCTTCGTAGAGCACCGTCCGAAGTGCCGGGTCGCGGAGCTGCCGCAGGAACCTACGGACGGGTACGCCTTCTTTGCGCGCTGCGTGCCGGACCTCGCGCACGGCGACGCTGAGCGAGAAGGTCTCGAAGATCATCGAGAGTCCGAGCACTGCGAAGCCGACCGCGGGCGCCCCGACCTCGTGGGGATGCGTGAAGCGGTCATAGGCCTCGTACATCGAGAAGACTCCGCCGCCGAAGAACAGGAAGAGCGCGACGGTGAGGGCCCAGAAGTAGCGCTCCTTCCCGTGGCCGAGCGGGTGCCGCGCCGACGCGGGCCGCACGCTCCTGCGGATGCCGACGTAGAGAAGGATCTGGTTCAACGAGTCGGCGATCGAGTGCGCGGTCTCCGCAACGAGCGCGCCTGACCCGGTCACATACGCGGCGATGGCCTTCGTGATCGCAATCGCCATGTTTCCGGCGAACGCAGCCAGGACCGCGCGTGTCGTGCCCTCGGGCACTCCTACCAGCCGTCTTCGCGTTCGGGAAGGGGGTCGGGGTCAAGTGTTGTCAGCTTGCGCGCGACCTCGGACTCGCCGACGGTGAGCTCGTGGCCGTCCCATAGCGCCGGCGTGATCGACCCGCCCAGGCGCGCCAGCTCGTCCTTTCCGTCGGTCTCGGCGTTCTGGAAGTCGATCCGTGGCTTTAGGCCAAGCTGGACGACGCGCGACCGGATGCGCGCGCTCGCTGGCTCGGCGACGCGGTGGAACAGCGTGTAGGCGGGCTGGGTCATTTCGTAGAGCGAGGACTGCGGTCGTAGCCGAGCTGCGCGATCCATTCGCGGGTGTCACCCGTGATGACCGGCCGGCTTCTTGAAAGGTCGCGCGCCCGCGTCACGCCGGAGAGGAACGTCGCGGTCCGGAGCTCAAGCGCGAACTGGCCGATCCATTCATCCACGGCGGCCGGTCCATCGAGCGCTGCCTGAAGGAGGGGGCGGCCGACTCCGACGACCGTCGCTCCAAGCGCGAGCGCCTTCGCTGCGTCGAGACCGCTGCGCACACCGCCTGTCGCGATGACCGGCAGACCCGAGCGCACGCTGCCGGCGACCGCGACGGCGCTCGGCAGCCCCCAGTCGCGGAAGACCCGGCCCAGCTTGGCTCGCGCGACATCGCCGCGATCCTGCGCGCGGAGCGCCTCGATTGCCGCGAACGATGTGCCGCCGACCCCGCCGATGTCGATCGCCTTTACCCCAAGCGCCCGAAGCCGCCTGGCCACGGGGCCGCCGATGCCCGCGCCGGTCTCCTTGGCGATCACCGGCACCGAGCACTGCCGCACGAGCCTGCGTATCGCGGCGTCGAGACCGGACGCGCGGGTCTGCCCCTCGGGCTGCACCGATTCCTCGAGATAGTTGAGATGGAGCGCGATCGCGTCCGCGCCGACCATCTCGACGAGCGTGCGGATCTCCTTCGCTCCGAGCGGCGCACCGTCGTCCTGCGCGACCAGCTGCGAGACGCCGACGTTCGCGATGACGAACGCCTTGGGCGCACGCTCGCGCACGACCGCGTACGTGCGGCGCAAGCTCGGATCCCGGAGCGCGGCGCGCTGGCTTCCCACGCCGATCCCGAGACCGTGCCGCGCGGCCGCCTCAGCGAGGGTCTCGTTCACTCGCTCCGCCCCGGAGTGGCCACCGGTCATGCCCGCGATC